>LR733363.1:0-4814 GCA_902506225.1 Enhydrobacter sp. 8BJ
TGTGTCGTCAAATTTTGACTTAATTTGTTCGCAGAGTAATCGTAGCTGTGATAAGCCATTAAAATATCGTTTTGGATCTGGGATTGCTCCTTCCAGGTCTTGTTCTGTTTCATCAGTTGTTCGTTTTGTTGCTGTAATTCGCTGTTTACTTCTAGCAATTGCTGTATCTGCTCGTTCTGTTTGTTTATTAAACTCTGCAATTCGTTGTTGTTCATCAGCTTTTCTCTGTTTCTCTTGGCGTTCACGCTCTAACTTTAGCTCTTGGACCATGCTCGCGGCTGCATTGCGCTCTTTGATTAAGGTATTAATCTCATGTACTGGCGTATCCTTACCAGTGCGGCGTTTAAGTTGGGTTGCGTTCTTGCCCATTTTAATTTGTGGCTCAATATCTAAGCCGCGCTCTTTATAGCTGCGGCTGTCTATCAGCTCACAACCAATTTCAGCTAGTTTAGTATTGGCTGTTTGTTCCCAAAGTTGGCGTAATTCAACGATTTCATCACTCACACGCTCAAGCCCCAAACTTTTACGCTTTTTGTCTGATAGTTCAATTGCGGCTTTCTCACCTAAGACAATATTACCATCTGCGGTTAGGTGGACCTGTCTTGTGGTAAGCATAATATGAGCATGGAAATTACGCGGATCCGCGCCTCTAGCTACTTCTTTATCGCTGGGCTGATGAATACAACAATCAGCAATGACGTTGTACTTGTCCGCTAGCTTTTGGCTAAACTCATGTGCTAGTTGTTGACGTTGTTGCTCGTTAAGCTCATGGGGCAAATTGACAATCCATTCACGAGCCACACGGCTATCTTTTCTTTTCTCTGCTTCCTCGGCTTTATTCCAAAGCGAATTACGATCAATGCTAGTTTGATTTTTTAGAGCTGAAGGAAAAATAATCTCCTTGCTTAACACTCCTTCTTTTTTACTATAATCCTGTACTTTGCCATATCGAGCATCTTGCAATTTTTCACCAGCACGATAAGCCGCTGACGCAATAGCTGATTGACCACTACCACGCGAAATACTTTTCATCGTTGCCATAAAAATTGCCATTTCTTATTTTAGTCCTTTGTGGTTTTTTGCCGTCCTACGTTTAGCCAATAATGCCATTTAAGCGATTGGATAAAGTAGGGCGGTGGGGGTCAAGGGGGTTTACCCCATTGCGAGGTTTGACTTGGAAAACATTGAGCGATAGCGAAAATAGTTTTTCAAGTCGAAAACTCGCACTTAGTCAGTGGGACTCCCTTTCGGTTAAGATAAATTGTAGCATACACATTTTGCCGTTCAATGAGTTTTTTGCTATGCTGAAAATCCAATTTCCATAAATGAGGTTAGATATGTCATTATTTTTTGATAATGAAAGTAAAGAAGAACAGCGGTTAAAAGAATTAAAGAGACAGTTGGATCTTACTGTTGAGAAAAGAAATAAAGCTGAAACACGGCAAAAGATTTTGCTAGCCGCTTTTATTTCTGATGCATTGGAAAATAATAAGTTAAATGGTTTGAGAGAATATGTGATAGATAACTTTGAAAACTATCTTAAACGTGAAAGTGATAAAAACCTTATTCAACCAATTATTAAAAACCTTAAAAAGCAAAATCCTAAAGTAAATAATAATGAGGTTAAGATAGTGGACCAAGTGTTCCAATCCGAACAACCACAACAACAATCCTTAGGTACAACATTTCATCAGAGTAATCAGGATAATAACTATGCCAATTGATTTTCAAAAATACAAAGACTCCTTAACAAGGTCCGTTGATGTTGATATTGATCAGCTAGAAAGTATTTTATATTTAGCCCAACAATCACTAGTCAACCAATCTAACGATTTCCAAATACCTCGTGATGATGATGTTGATCTTGTGGCTAACAAGCAACAGTTGGAGAAAACGATCCAAAGTATCAAGGATAGTTTTAACTACGTTGATGATGAAATAGCTGCTGAAAGTATCAAAATCACCATACAATACAGTCATTATTAAAACTTAATCCAAATTGCAGTAGATAATTAACTCAAACTAACTGGAGTAATCTATGCGACAAGTAACAAAAATCACTTCGCGACAATCCATAAAAATCACTACAAAACCAAAAATTTTTAAACTCAGCTAATCTTTTAATACTTTTAAATCCTTTTAAATACTTTTAAGGGGTCGTTTTCCCTTTTGAAATCAATGATTTAAGACGCTATAAAGTTAGGTTTTCCGAGTTATAAAGTTAGGTTTTCCGAGTTATAAAGTTAGGTTTTCCGAGTTATAAAGTTAGGTTTTCCGAGTATTAAGTTAGATTATTTACAACCTAACTTAATAGTAGTAATATAAAGGAAATTTTTAGAATGTCGCTTGATATGTCACAGTTGGTCGTCAAAGATAATGCATTGATAAACGCAAGCTATCGTTTATCCTCAAATGAAATGCACTTGATTTTACTTGCAATCGCAATGGGTCGTGAGCAAGAGAAAGGATTTGAGCCAGATAAAATGCTTGAAATTCGTGCTGACACATTCGCTGAATATCGTGGCATTGAGCGTCACACAGCGTATGAAGCACTGAAAGAAGCAAGCAAGAGTTTCTTTCATCGTTATGTCACTTGGACTGCAACGAACCCAAGAACAGGCAATGAAGTTAAGTTGCAAAAGCACTGGATTGATACGCTTGCTTACGAAGATGGGGCAGGGGCAATTCATTTGCTATTTCACAAAGATTTAATTCCGCTTATCACTCGACTAGAGAAGAACTTCACAAGTTATGATATTGAGCAGGTATCGAAGCTGACAAGTAGCTATGCGTTGCGATTATATGAATTATTGATGAAGTGGCAAGACGTTGGCAAGACCGAAAAAATCAACTTGCAAGAATTTCGAGAAATGCTTGGGATTGAGCCAAGTCAATACGCAGCAATGAATAACTTTAAAAATAATGTCCTAGATATTGCTGTCAGTCAAATCAACGAACATACAGACGTTTTTGTTGAGTATGAACAACACAAGAAAGGCCGCTCAATTACAGGCTTCACATTTAAATTTAGATATAAAAAGACTGTTACACAGCATAAGCAAAGATTGATTGAGCGTGACCCCAATACCGCGGATATGTTTACTAAATACACAGATGCCCAGCTGGGTCGAGCAGTACATAGTAAAAAATTCATGAATGATTATGGGCACTTGGTCAGTCCTAATAATTCAGCTAATCAATCATCATCAGCTTGGGTGGATCACATGGTGGCATGGCTGAAAAAAGACCCTAATAATTTTACAAAACGCCCCATTCAAGAGTATTTAGACGACGAACAAGCACAAAGATTTTAAATAATCAACGATAAGCCGTTTTTTAGCTCGTTATAGCGATTTTAAATCAATATTGGTATGAAGGTACCAGATAGCATTTAAAGTGAAAAATAAGGCGGTTTTCTTGCGAATTTGAAGTATTTAAAAAACAGTGTCAAACAAAAGAAAAAACTGTGTGTTAATTTGTTAGTTTGTTGACTTGTTGATTTGCCAACAATTTAGCAAGAGATTATAATTAATGAGTGGTTAGCAGGTTTCCCCACTAACCCCCTAGCTATGAACTAGGGCTTGTAATCCTTAGTTGGCGTTACTGCTTACCAACAGTAGGATAACAAGGACGATGACAAGTAAAAGTCGTCTCATCGTTTATTACTCGGTTGTTAGTCAGTAAAAGACTGACCGCCTATCATGGCAACCAAGGTCATTGCAGTGACCTGCCATGACAGCGAGTATTCTAAGTTACCCTACCCCAAAACGCTACACAAAAGCCATCAATGTAAATTGGTGGCTTTTTTCTTTGTGGGCTAAAAACCGAAACTTGGTCCATCATCTTGGCTGTTAATACGCTCATTGCTTCGGTCTGTTCGAGGCCGATTTGGTTGCGATGGTTGAGGCTTAAGTTCGGCTAGTGGTAATAGATTGAGTTTGCAACGCTTGCTTTCTTCAAACGCAGTTTGAACCCCATGTTTATTAAAACTCTCAATATTTAAATCAACATCAATTTTTTTGAAGCTGAGTTCTGAACCGTGAAATCTTACCTCAGCAATATCTGCCAATTCAAAATATGTGCGCTTGCAGTAGGTTTTAGTAAGGTCTCTAAGCTCATAAGTATTTACCGAAATCAAGCCACAGCTATAGACACTAAATAATGGCGTATTTTGGCGACTGGTGGGCATCACAAGTTGGGTTTCATTGTTGTAGTAATTAGCCTCAAAACGCCTTTTTACTTCGTCTCCTGATAATGGCTTGTAAACTTTCAATAATTCATTAGCGGCTAACTGATAGTCTTTATATTCATTTTTTGGTGCTTCTGTGGCGGCTACTGCATGCTCTAAAAATTTTCGTCCAATGTCTCTATAATATAGTTCCTTAACTTGCTTAATGAGTCGAGCTGCTCTTTCAATAAGTTCAGCTGCTCGCTTAATTTCTGATTGTTGCTCATCAATTCGCTGTTTACTTCTAGCAATTGCTGTATCTGCTCGTTCTGTTTGTTTATTAAATTCTGCAATTCGTTGTTCATCAGCTTTTCTCTGTTTCTCCTGGCGTTCCTGCTCTTTTCGGGCTTGTGTTAGCTTTTCAATATTTTGATTTGTTGCAGCAATTGTTTGTTTTGTTTCACTAATGAGTCGTTCTGTGCCATTGACCAGCCGACTAGATCGATCAATTGTTTGTTCTGTGTCGTCAAATTTTGACTTAATTTGTTCGCAGAGTAATCGTAGCTGTGATAAGCCATTAAAATATCGTTTTGGATCTGGGATTGCTCCTTCCAGGTCTTGTTCTGTTTCATCAGTTGTTCGTTTT
>LR733362.1:0-1206 GCA_902506225.1 Enhydrobacter sp. 8BJ
GAATTGCAAATAGTCAACAACCGCAAAGCGAGTTTATTTTGGATTTTTTGGCATTGCTTGATATTTCCAAAACCACGCTGAATGATATTCGTAATCAAAACACCCGCACCAATGTCGCAAAAAACCTAGAATTTGCCGAAGTTGCCTTAAAATACAAAATCTATTTTAAACCTACTGGAAAAATTATAGTGATTTGCTATCTGATAGTGATTTGACCGCCAGTGAGCAACTCGAAAATGCCCTGCAAACGCTCAAAACTGACCCACTCATTAAAATCCACAAGATCCGCCTACTTATCGTCACCGATTTTCACACTTTATTGGCTTACGATGTCAAAACCGATGATACGCTCGATGTTGAGTTTGTCGAGTTGGATAAAGATTATGCGTTCTTTTTGCCCTTGGTGGGGCTAGAGCGTGCCAAAGATTTTAGCGAACACCCTGCTGATGTCAAAGCATCCGAGAAAATGGGGCGGTTGTTTGATTTTATCAAGCGATATAACGAGTTTGACACCAAAGACGATATCCATGCGTTAAACATTTTTTTAACCCGTCTGCTGTTTTGTTTTTTTGCCGAAGATACGGGTATTTTTGATAAAGACAGCTTTTGCCAAACTTTACAAGCCACGACACAGGCGGATGGCTCGGATACCAATACCTTTTTGCATGATTTATTTGAAGTGCTCGATTTGCCGATGGACAGTCCACAGCGAGCAGATAAACCTAGCCATTTGACCAAGTTCCCCTATGTGAATGGCGAATTGTTCCGTGAGCAATATTGGATACCTGAGTTTAACGCTCGCACACGGCGGATTTTGCTTGATTGTGCACGGATGAATTGGGCAGAGATTAACCCCGATATTTTCGGCTCGATGTTCCAAGCGGTGATTGATACCGAGCAACGGGGTAATTTGGGGCAGCACTACACATCGGTTAGCAATATTATGAAAGTGATTGAGCCGCTTTTTTTGCAAGGCTTAAGAGCCGAATACGAGCAGTTGGCTAGCCTAAGCAATGATAATGCCCACAATAACCTAGATGCCGCCAGGGACAAACTCTACAACCCAAAAGGCTTTGCCGATACCGCGAGCCGCCTTGCTCACTGACTCGAACGCTACGAAATCCTAATAAATGCCGAAAGAGAGCAACAAGCCATTGATAAAAAAGCAAAAAAACTAAAACGAAAAAGAGTAAATAAGTATATAGG
>LR733361.1:0-22261 GCA_902506225.1 Enhydrobacter sp. 8BJ
AACTTTGCTTTTAAATTCAGCATTGTGACGCTTACGAACTTTTGTCATTAGATAGACCTCTTTGCTTAAGGGCTATTCTATCTTATTTACCACGATTTTTTGGTCTAGTTTTCTGGGAGTATTATATTGATACTGACCACATTCGTAATTCAACGTTATTTGCTTGTGCTAGATTTTGTGCTTCAACACGAACTTCTAGGTCTTCTTCACAGTTATATGCCAAGGTAATGCAGGCTTTTAAATTAGGGTAGGTTTCACGTATTTTTCTTATTTCTTTGATAGCTTTAACTAAGTCACCATCATTTCCAGTAGGCTGACTTCCAGTTTTTCTAGGTGTAACCTTATCTAAATCTCTAAGCCACTTAGATTTTAACTGATGTTTTTCAGTAACTGTATGACCAACACAGACTAAGATATTTTCCCCTTGATAGAATTGCCAACCTACATTATCTAAAGGAGCTTTGACTGTTTTACCGTCTACATTTACCCCTTGATGAGAAATATATCTATATAACTCAGGTTCGGCATAACGTAAAATTGCAGTGGCAATTCTCTCGAATTCTCCAGCATCTGTTATATTAGCTAGTCTTGAAATAGTATCAGTCATAAACTTCACTTATGATTTTGTACAGATTTAATTAGGATGAGTATTCTCAGAGAATAAACTATTTAGCTCGGTTTATGATGCTAGCACATTATATAAACTGCAGTTTTGCTCTGGATGTAATAAAATCTGGTCATTATCAATATCGAAAGGTAGCACCCAAACATTTGCCATTTCATGACCAACTTGATATTGAAATTTTTCTAAGGGTGATTGGAAATTTTTATTTTTTGGAAAAATTAAGAAAATGTCACTTTTCAAATTTAAGTAGAAGTAGCTATAGGCGAACATCTGTTGCATATCACTATCTTTTATCCCGTATTTAGAACTCCCCTGAGAAGCGTCAATTAATTTCCATTTAGTATCAATAATTAAGTCGTTTACATCCTTAGTTTTAGCTTCTAATAAAATATCAGGTCTTAGCAAAAACATCGGATTGTCAATTTGTTGACATAAGCTTTTAGATTTCACTTGGGGACGAACTTTATAATCTTTTAATGTCCTTTTAAGATGATAAAGCACATATTTTTCAAAGAGAACTTCCATAGGGAAAAGCATACTTATACCTTTCCAATTGCCTTTAGTAGCAAAGGGACTTAACTCGAATAAGATAATCTTACACCACGGTTTGATTCCTTCGTAATAACTCATCAGGCGTGAAGTTTGCCATTTTTCAAAGTCTTTGCTTATCTGCTGACTAGTTGGAAGCTCACTCGTAATAAGTCTTAATTCATTAGCTAATCGCCAATTACTTGGATTTTTAGTAATTTTGAGTATTTTCCTTAAAGCCGTCGCAATTAGTCGGTTTTCGGCTCGATTGGGATTGAACTCATCATAATTAATTGGAAATAAATGTTTTTGACAAGGCGATTGACGCATATGTTGTGAATGATTCAATCGACCTTTCAGATACTTTTCTTGGACATCAACGGCGTTATATTCGAATCTTAAGCCTTTTTTGATGAGTTTATCCAATTCTTGTAAAAACTGAGTAATGACCCATTCATTAATAGGGACGTTGAAGTGACTGATACTAGCTTCTCCTGCTGTTTTAGGTGTTATGTTTAGAGAAACCTTGAGCATTTTTTGTAGTAAAAAACGCTCTTTGCTTATGATAGTCTCATCATCAGTCATAGGGTCGACATGCTTTGGTAAAATTTCAATGACTGTGCCTGATGGTGTTTCAATCACCCCTACATACTGGGTAAGTTGAATTGTGCCTTTCCCTGCCAACCTAAAAATCGGGTTATCACTATCTTGAGTGAAAGCTGTACACAAATAATCAAAGTCTTGCAGTGAAATAACAGCAAACTCTAATGGTGCTTGTGAATTTTTTATCGATTGTTGAGTAGATAAGTAAGCAAACTCTCTGACTGTAATTATTTTCATGATTTCTTAACTAATAACAATCGCTATTTAATGATAGTCAAATAACTTTGGACATCTTCAAAAGCAGAGTCATCAATTTTCCAAAGTTCTCTGTTTTCGTAATAATTTAAATCGTCTTTAAGAGTTGTCGTGAATAACTTATCAATGGAAACTGATTCTTTTTTTAACATACCATTATCATTTAATACCATATTGATTTTTGACCAGTCTTCAAAAAAATACTCTTGTAATAAAGGCAAAACTTTTCTTTTAAATATATTTGCAAGGTCTTTCATTGTAGATTCGTGGTTAAGGGACATAAAATTTGCATGGCCAATACAATGTTCTTTATCAAGCAATACTTCAATTCTAAGATTAATTTTATGAAGCAAATTTTCTAGGTTAATTCCTTCAATCTCAATTTCTTTTAGTTCTTCAGGTTTAGGAGGCATTTCAATAAAAGTAAAGCGTCGGCGTAGAGCAATATCGATACCTGTTAGTGAACGGTCAGAGCTATTCATTGTGCCAATGATATAAACATTGTTAGGCACAGAAAACTTGCGTTTTGAATAAGGTAAAATCACAGAAATTTCTTCAGCCTCCCCCTTTCGTTTATCTGGTTCAATGAGTGTTATAAGCTCGCCAAAAATTTTCGAAATATTGCCACGATTGATTTCGTCAATAATTATCACAAAGTTCTCATCACTGAAATCGGTAATACTATCTTCTGATAATAACTCTGTAAGCTTTTGATGATCAATATGTGCAAGTTGATAAAAAGCAGGCATAGAGAAATTTTTGTTTGCTTTTAATAATCTTTCATTTGGGAGGCTTGGACTATATTGACGTAACCATTGAACTCGACGCATTTGTCTATAATCAGGTAGTTCATCATCCTCACTATCAAGAAACTCATAATCTCCAATAACTTTCCCGATAGCTCTAAATTTATGATTTCCATCAGAAACGATAACCAAATCATCCTTTTTCATTAAGTTTTTAAAATTATGAATAAAAGAAGCTGCTTTAGGAGAATTCTTTAAATATTCCTCGTATCCATGAGATTGCATGTAACCTTCAACTTCTTTGTAGTTATTGCAATTTGAAAAATTTAAATCTTCTCCCCAACCCAGTAATATACAACTGTTTTTCATGCAATATTCATAAATTTCTTCATCCTGTCCAGAACGCCCTAATGACATTTTCCAAGACTGAATATTCGCCAAATTAACAAAATCTTCTTCAGAGGGTTTTATTACTTTAGTTGTCGCATTTTTACAAAGTTCAAGAAAAACACCATCTTTAACAGGATACTCTAGAGTTTTAATTTTATTTCCATTTTCAAGTTCTGTTTCAAATGATTCTGCCCTAATTCCCTCAATAAAATCCTCATAGCTAAAACTTTGATGGAAAGTAACAAACTTGACCTGCCCTCTGGCAACAAATTCGTCAAATTTAATTTTTAACGTCTCTCTATCATAAGAATTATCTTCTGACTCTAATTCTTCAATTAGACTAGGGTCTAAAATCTTTAAAGCTTGGTCAATAGTATGATAGGTCTTACCTGTTCCCGCTGGACCAAATAATATTTGGTTGAGGGGTTGCTTGATAATACTAATGTTAAGTTCATTATCAGATTCTGGCTTATCATTCTGATTTTTTTCTGGAATGGCTTGTTTATATTTTTCGACCAAACTATTAGCGTAATCAAATAATGGTTGTTTTCCCATTTGTACTTTTAATTGTGAGTAAGCTAGTGGATAGGTTATTGAATTGTTTTTGGTAATAGATTTTAGCCACGATAAAGAAAATATCGGCATGATTATGGGGTTATCTCTGTCTTGATATAAAAATGCAATTTTCCATTTAACCATTGGGCTAATATCAATCTGGCTAAGTAAATTAATATCTTGAGCTTTTACAGCAGCAATAATTTTTAGAATATTATTTTTAATATTCTGAAAAGCTTCATCTTTAGATGAGCCATATTTACCATACCAAGCATATTGACTATCACAGATAATCCCATTTGCAATAAACTTCTTAGTTGTATTTTTTCGATTATAGATACCAAATTTAAGTGCAGTTGAGCCACGAATCTCAGCAATATTTCTTGTACCAACCTCAACCCAATAGGTAAATGTAGAGTTATCACCTGATTTAGTATATTGCTCTAAAGTCATTGATTTTACTTTATCAATTGGCCAATTTTTTAAAAATTCGTTCCATATTTCATTTGGTTGGTTAGTACTCATATTCAAATTCCTTCAGTTAGATTTTTATCATTACTTTCATGAAAGGCACTATCAGATAATGGGAAGTTTCGATACCATGATACTGATGCTTTTCATACCATGTCATATCCTGCTGATAGAATTGAGTAGTAGTAAATCCTGCCAGTTCAATATTCATGTTGCCTAGTTTTTTGGTTAAATTGCTTGAAAATTGACAAATCAGCTGATTCTTTGGTGAATAAAAACCCGATGTCATTTTATGCTGATTCCAGTCTTTGATAATAAATCGACTAAACACATCATCTGATTTTCCCCAACCATCTTTAACAAAAGTATTAATAACAAACTGTCGTCCTTCTTCACTCACTAGGGCTTTTGGTGTCAATACAATTTCTTCCAGTTGCAAGAATCGATGAAAGCATAGATAGTTTGGCTTACTGACCGCTGGAATGGTAAGTTCTTGCCCTTGTTTAGCCAATAAATCCGCCAATATGTGATGATGATTTTGTTGGTGTTGTAAGACAGTAAGCGATTGTTTGGCTCGAGTGAGAGCTACATACAAAGGTCTGATTGTATCTTGGCTATTGTCTTGGTTTCGATGGTAGTTACTCACTTGGTCAATGACATAGATATGGTCAAATTCCATACCCTTAGCACTGTGATAACTGAGCAGATAAACCGCTTTTTCACTGTCATATTGGCTTATTTCAAGCTGTTGTAATACTTGCTCATAGGTGACATCAGCTAAGTCTGCGACACTCCCTAAGATAGCCTGCCACGCCTTATCCAAAGGGTTTAAATGCTGTTCTTTTCGCCAATTTTCTAAAAACGTGGTCACTTGTCCATTAATTATCGCCAAGCGTTCATTATCCAAAAACTGGTATAAAGCCTGTCCGATAAAGCTATTTAAGGGAATTAACTGTTCGCTTTCGTTATAGCGTTGACTATTGATGCCTAAGATTTCTAAATAATGCTGTATCGCATCAAAGTCTTGCCATCTGGGGGCTAAAATGGCGATGGTTGGCTTATGCTCTAAACTTTCGAATTCAGCCAGTTTGGCTTGAATATCGTGGGCGACCCAGCTTGCCATATCAATGCCTTTTTGCTGATGAAATGTGCCATAGCGAATCGGTAAATCTGGGTGAATATGAGTAGGCTTGATGCTATTATCAGCATCTTTTAATCGCTCTTCATTGGGGAGTGACTGGCTGATAAATTCATTAGCAAGATTGACGATATTATCGGCACTGCGATAATTATTGAGCAGATAATATTTCTGTGAAACGTCAATATGGTAGTTTTGTTCAAACTGCTGAATAAACTTGATACTTGCCCCACGAAACGTATATAGATTTTGGTCATCATCACCCACAACCATTAGATAACCACGTTGTTCATAGTTGCCTGACGATTGATTGTCAGTGGTCTCTTCTTCGGTTTCCGCTTCTTGCAAATCAGCTAATAACCCAATCAACTCGTATTGATACTCATCAATATCTTGGAATTCATCAACCATGATGTACTGAAAATACTGGGGGGTTTCTTTAAGCTGGGCAATCGCTTGTTCAATCAGCCATTGGTAGCGGGCATTATTTCGGCGTTTATCGTCATTTTTTTCTTCATTTAGATGAGCAATCCGAGAACAAATTTCATCCAATTGTTCATTGGTGGCATCTTTTTCTGACAGTCCTGTGATTTGGCGGGCTAAGGCATGGAAGGTCAAAATTGTCACACCATTGGCATTGTTTCCCACTAAAGCTTTTAAACGGTCTCGCAATTCACACACTGCCAAACGGTTATAAGCCAAAATCAGAATTTTCTCAGGCTTAATCTCTTCAATCATCAACAGATGGGCAACCCGATGCACAACCACTGTGGTTTTGCCCGAACCAGGTCCTGCCAAAATCATGGACGCACGGCTTTTATCTTCGATGATTTGTTTTTGTACATCGCTTAAATAGCTGGGCAAAATCAGTTTTTTATAATCTTTGAGGTAAGGGCGAGTGACATCGGTTTCTTTGGGGATATATTGCTCAATCACGTCGGTTAATGGCTTTCTAAAGTAGTCTTCCATCAGTGAGCGTTTGGTGTCCATGTCGCTACCCAGCCAATGATTTAACACATGAATCCGCATACAACGGTCTTCATAATGTTGTTGTAAGTAGCGATAAGCGACGGCGTTATATGGCTTTTTGGTTTTATTTGCACCAATAAAGAAAATCGCATTGGCATCATCGTCAAGCCGTGATAGCTCAATAATGCCCAGTTTTTGAAGTTGTTCAAGTTGGTGCAAAATAATTATTGGTGAAAGGTTAAACTGCTCGGCAATATCGTCCAACGAGAAATTTTCGCCGACTTCTTTCCCCTTCCCATCAAGCTTGGCAAAAATATACTCATCCAGCAATGGGGCAAGCTGATTCAGTTGCTGTTCAGCAAGAGTTAGCCAATTGTGCCAGTTATCACTAAGTTGCTCAATCCCTAGTTGCTCTTTGGTTTCGGCGGTCGAGCTGACAGTAAAATACTGGCGTGAATGATGGCGTGTAGCAATGATATTTAGCGCTCGCAACATTGGGAAAATGTCTTTAGCCGTGCGGAACTGATACTGATGAGACACAAGCCAATTATCTAGGGCTTTGCTATCAAAACGCTCAAACCCATCCACACTATCCATCTCTTGATAATGTGTTTGAAAAAAATTGCTAACAATAAAGGCTTTTAAGGCATCAAGCATACGCTTTTTTTTATTAAACTCACTTTTTAGATGTCTGACCGTATAGTTTAAGCGAATATTGACCACGATTTCCCATTGAGCAAATCCTAGTTTGACCAATTGACGAAGTAGGTTAAGTAACTGCTTGACCGAATAGCCTAACGCTACCGCAAGCTCGGGTAGATGATAACGATTGGGCTGTTTTTCAATGATTTTATAAATACTGGTTTGGGTCGGTAGGTTATCGTTAATTTGCTGTAATTGATTGTACAGTTTAAGCAGTTTATTATGCTCCACTGTGGGACTCTGCAATAGTTTAATCGTAATGAAAGCAGGTTGTTGTTCTTTTTCAATCAACAAGCCATAGCGTTCTAAAGCCAATAGAGCTACACGAATTTGGGTGTTAAGCTGCTCCGCATCATCGTCAATGCCCAAAATCGGCAACAGTAAATTGCCTGCAAACCATTGGTCACTAGGCTGTCTGCTCAGAATCGGTCTGATTTGTTCCCAACAGTTTTTTAAGGTGTCGGTATTGGGGATACGAGAATTACGTTCTTGTTGGAATTGATTTTCGATGTCGCTATTGTCCCACAGCATAAAAGCGTGGGCGTGTTCATGGGATTTTCTTGCCCCACGCCCGATTTCTTGCACATATGATTCAAGATTGTTTGGCACACCACTATGGATGACGGTATGAATCCCTGCTTTATCAATACCCATACCAAAAGCATTGGTACAAACAACCACGTCCAATTCATTATTTTTAAACTGTTGTAAGATTTGCTTTTTCTGCGATTCATCAAGTTTGCCATGATAAGCAACTGCTTTGAGATTTTGTTCGGCAAAGTGTTTGGCGTACTCTTCGCAGGCTTTGCGGTTTCTCAGGTATACAAGGGCAATACCTTGCTCTGGATGTTCAGGATGGTTTTGTTCATACAAGGCATGACGTTCACGCAAGATTTGATAAATTCTCGTCATGCGGTTTTCTTTAGGCACTTGTTCAAAGTGTGGCGTGATATTCTCTCGCCAAATTTTTAGGCTTTCAACAGGTGTGCCATACTGCACCAAAGGCTTATTATCCGTTAAAGCCATCAGTTTATTGACCAATTCTTTATCCAAATCTTCTTTGACACGGCTCGATGCAGTAGCGGTCACTAGGCTGACTTTTGGGGCAATGAAATCATAATCTCTAGCAGGCTCATCAACGGTTTTGGGCGTATCTTCTGCCAGCAGATCAAATTGACTGTCATGTTTACTAGGCTTTTTCGCTATTGCTTCAATGCTTGACTTTACTTTTTGAGCGATATCTGGGCTATAACAAGCGATAATATGGTCAGCAATGCGCAAAAAGTCAGGGCGAAAATCGGTGCCCCATTGGCTTAAGGTATGAGCTTCATCCAGTACCCAAAATGCAGGCGGGCGATTTTTAAGCAATTGACGAATACTATGAGTTCGCAAGCGTTCTGGGCTTAAATACAGGATGTCAATATCGCCTTGCCATACCCCTGTGATAATGCTTTTTTGCGTTTCGGGGGTTTGTCCTGATGTTAGGTAAGCGATACGACTTTCATAGTTGGGCAGTTGCGTATGTAGATTAATGACTTGATCTTCGATTAAGGCTTTAAGCGGTGAAATAACAACCGTAAGTTGGCGTTGATACTTACTAAAAATCAATGCAGGTAATTGGAAAGTTAAACTCTTTCCGCCTCCTGTTGGTAAAATTCCCAGTGGGATATCTTGATTGGCAAGGGTAGCTTTGACAATTTGCATTTGACCATCACGCAATTTGTCAAAGCCAAAAAACGCTTTGCATTGGCTGTTAATCCAATCTTCATTAGGCTCATGAATTTGCCAAAAAATTGATTCGGCCTGCTGAAAGCTGACTTTATACAAAGGGTGTTTACTAATCCATACAGGACGGCGAGCTTGCGGTTTGGCAAAATAGCGAAGCCAGTTAACAAAACACGCTAAACCCAGATATTGCCAAGGATTGGTGTTCTCTTTCGGTGTGATTTTTTGCTGTTTGAGTGTATCACAAGCTTGCTTTAGCAATGCAATAAGCTCATATTGATTGCCTTCGGGCATTTCGCTCGTGATTTTATCCCAGTCAAAGATACAGTCATTATCGACATAAAAATACTGTTCGTTGGATAACTGCTCAAGATTGGGCAATAGTTGATGGTATAAAAACTGGCTATCCAAGGATAAATTATCCCATGCTGTTAGACACAGCTGAAATATTATCCGACTTTCGATACAGTCGAGCACAGGATTGTTATAAGCGGTATTGGCTTTATAGAGTTTGGCTAACGCATGGGTCGGCTGATGTGGAATCAACAGGCAACTAAGGATAAGCGTATCCCATGTTTTGGCTTGCCAATCAGCCAACGTGTCATTAGCAATATTCAACTGCTCAATACCGCTGAAAAAATCTACCAATCTTGGCAAATCAAACTCAATTAAATTATGCCCGCCTAAATAGTGAGCCGTCTGAAAAATCTCAAAAAGCTGGCTTGCATTGTTATTAAACAACGTTTTATCAAATTGCCAATATAAACCATTAGCGATAACTGCTCCGTCAAGCAGTTTTTGAGTGTCTGGATCAATTTCTAGGTCAAGCCACATGATAGTATCTGGCTTTAACTTAACTTGGTCTAAAATCGCTTGGATGTCGTCTACTGCGGTTAGGCTTTCAAAATAGTCGCTCAGATTGGATTGTATGTATTCACCTAGCCCTGCAATGGGATTAGGTTCTTTAGGGGGTTGTGAAATAGGTTCGATAAATTCTAAATCAGTCGTCATGGGCTTCATTTATTCGAAGTATTGAATATTAAACTTATATCTGCTATTTATAGCATAGCAGATATAATGCTAGATATTTTAATAATTATTGGTTGTAATGAATTGTTATGGATAACTTTTTAATTATTGGTCATAAGGAAATATCATGAAGTTTGTGTTGCATGAAGCACATCGCCCATTATCTGATATGGAAGAGATGAGAACGTTATATGAAAATCTGGTTTATTCTGACTTTCTACTCTATCAGTATCGAGAAGGCAACTTTACGCTTGATACACTTATAGACATGATAGCTCTACCAAATATAGCAATCACGGAAGAAGCGATTGACCAATTTAGTAAAAATAGTATTCAGGTAAACAATCTATTTAAAAATTGGTTTTTACAACTTGGCTTTTTTGAAGATGAAAAACTTTATCAACGAATTAATAGTCTCGATAAAATCATATTAAGTGCTAAGTATGGTAAGCCTTTTGCTTATCGCTATGAAAGCCTTGTACCAATTGAAAATTTGGTGCTCAATAGTAAAAGAAATTTTTGGCAACATTTTTACGGCATTGTCGGGTTATATCATCATAAAGAAAGCTTGGAGCGAAGAGATCATGCTAAGAGAAAATTGGTTGAAAAAAAACGAGCTGAAGCCAAAGAAATTGAGCCAATTCACTCATATAACAAATTTATTGAGTTTCTCTGTCCTGAGTTGAATGGACGGATTTTATTTTGGGGAGAATATAATAAGGCTCTTTACAACGCTGAACCCGAAGAACTAGCTACTTTTTTTAATTGGATAAATTTCTATCGAGAATTCATAAGCAATTCTCCAAAAATAGACTTTGAAAATATTGCTCAACATGAAAAATTGGTTTTAGCTTTATTAAAAGAATACGCTCAATCCTACTTTTCACTTTTATCATCCAAGCATTGGAAAGTTATTCTTGAATTCTTAAGAAAATATTCATCAAATGAAAGAAAGATTATCGAAATTGCAGGAGTATTTCAGAATGAGACTAAAAATAATGAAGCAGTCAGAGATTTTGAACGACTGGCTATGTTTTTCGATGCCGATAAATATATGCTTTATACCACATATAATGGTCACTTATCTTATGATTTGAGCGTTGCGCACAGAAGAACATATGAGAAATGGGAATTGGAGAATGATAACTATTTAGATTATTTCGCAAAAGTCATAGCTTTGGCTGAAGAATCTCGTAATACCCATAAGGTTATAAATATTAAGACTTTAGAAAACACTTTCTCTGAAAGGTTACGCCATAATTTTTATCCTGTAAGCAAAAGCCTGGTCGATGAATGGATTGAAAAAAGATTGAATTACGAGCGTTACCTAAATGCAGAATATATAATCAAGGAAATTTCTCAATTTATCTTTGACAATGAGAGTTTTCTAAAAACTCATTCAGATAACATATAATCAATATTAATGTTATTAAATATTATAAGAGTTATCAGCAGGCTTTGTGCATAGAGAATACTTGCTTTAGAGCCTAGTAAATGTACAACTTGTTGAAATTAGATGTACAAATTATTGAAAATAGATGTACGGATTATTGAATTAAGATGTACAGATTATTGGTATAGGTGTACAAATTATTGAATTGAAAACTTGGTTAACTTTTGTAACCGATGTCACTTAAGGTCACTTACGATTTCATGCTTTTTTTGTCCATTCTTATAATTAAGCGAAATGCTTAATAACGAGTGGTATGATGGCAGAGGCAAATTTTTACTGTAAGAGTAGTGATAAAATCATGATTACCAAATCCAATACCTTAGTCGAAGCTGGCTATGACTTGACGATGGCAGAACATGATTTAATGACGCTTGCTATCAACAAAATCCATAAACTACAATCCGGTGGTAAGCAAGTGATGATTACTGCCAAGGAGTTCGCTGCCGCTAATCAGGTCAGTGACATTTACGCTTATAAAACGCTTAAAGATACCGCCAAAACACTGGGTGAAAAAAAACTAAAATTCACGCTTTATCGTGACCTTTCAATCATATCTGACAAAGAAGAAGATAAATTATCAGTGCTTAAACCGCCTCATAATAACTTTACAACACTTCGTGCGGAGTACAATTGGCTACAGGGTATCTCCTACCAAGACCAACAGGGATATCTGTTACTGCATTTTTCTGACCCATTGGCGTTTTTGATTGAACATACGGGTAAAGCATACACCAAATACGACTATGTCAAAACCGTAGCTTTCACAGGAGCAAGTAGTAAAAGAATCTATGAGTTAATAACCAAATGGCAAAAACTGGGTAGTACCCCTGAGATGTCTATCTTTGAGTGGAAAGATTTATTTGGCGTGGCTGACAAGTACCCGAAGGTCGCTGAATTCAGACGGCGAGTGCTAGACCCTGCTATTGAGCAAATTAACAAGCAAGGCGATTTTAAACTTGAGATCGCCCCAATCAAGGCAGGTCGCAACATCACTCACTTTCGTATCGATATTAGCGTTAAAAAGAAAACCGATACAGCGGAAATTAGCGAGTCGAGTGTCAAAATGCTTCATCTTCTAACAGCTTCACAAGCCAGTACCTTTGCAGTCAAGCTTGCCAATGATACCAATTTTGGCAGTAAATTTGCTCGTTCTGGTGAATCAATGAATGCCTTTATCAGTCGAATTTCTCAAGAATTACAGCGAGAGCAGGACAAGGTAACGTTATACATGCCGTACTTGTCAAAGCTTGGATTTAAATGCTAAACCATTTTTTAAACTTTACTTTGAAGCCTGTTCATCAGGCACGTATTCAAAAATTTCCCCCATTGTCACGCCCAAAAAATCACACAATTTATCTATCGTATCAAAATCAATTTGTGTTGATTCGTCTTTATAAATCTTATGCAACGTGGTTTTGCTAATGCCCGTCTGCCTTACCACATCTGCTACACGCAATTTTCTTTCAGCCAATAATAACGGCAAGCGATTATTTATCATCATTCACCTCTGGCTCTTTTAGAGCATCTTCTGTGTCATTAGGGATATGCTCAAACAGTTCATCAACAGTCACTTCTAAAAATGCACACAGCTTATCAATCGTCTCAAATTCTATTCTAGTGGATTGTTCATTATAAATTTTATGCAAGGTCGTTTTGCTGATGCCTGTTTCTCGGACGGCATCAGCGACTTTTAGCCTTTTTTCGGCCAATAAAAGCGGTAATTTACATTTAATCATAAAAAAGTACCATAAGAGTTGTAAAAAGTACTTGCTCAATTATAAAATTATGGTAAAGTATACCTCAGATAGAAAAAATACTATCTCAATTATACTTTTTATAAGGAGTCTATGATGACACAAACGTATCTTACCACAGAAGAGCTTTCTGAGCGTATCAAATACAACCCTCGCACGATTCGTACACGTCTAAAAGACAGTGTGTTGATTGAAAATATTCACTACATCCGTCCCTTTGGTGGTCGCAAAATTCTATATGTTTGGGAGCGTATCGAAGAAGATATGTGCAAACCTGCCATGAGCCTAATCAACGGCATGGCGCTACAATAAGGAGTAATGAAATGGCATCAATAAGAGCTAGGCATGGCGTATTAGTGGTGGATTTTCGCTACCACAATATTCGTTGCCGTGAAAAAACCAATTTGACTGATACACCTGCCAACCGCAAAGCCTTGGCAAAGATTATTGAAAAGATGGAAGCAGAAATCACATTGGGGATTTTTGATTATGCGGCTTATTTTCCCAAGAGCGACAAAATTGAGCAAATGAAACAGCTTGATGACCGAGTCGAAACGTGTGTCAGTCGCAAACCCATGTTTGGACAGTTTAGCCAGACTTGGTTTGATGAAAAGCAAGTCGAATGGCGACCAAGCTATCAACAGAAAATGCGAATTATGCTGGATAACTACCTTTTGCCATATTTTAAAACAAAGCCATTACATACCATTAAAAAGGCAGACTTGCTTGATTTCCGTAACTCCCTCGCCAAAGTTCGTTACGGTAAAGACAATCAAACAAGTCTGTCGGTAGCCAGAATCAATCAGATAATGATACCTCTGCGTATGATACTACAGGAAGCCAGTGACCGCTATGGCTTTGAAACACCTTTTAAAAATATCAAAAATTTAAAAGAAGAAAAGCCTGATGTTCATCCATTTACGCTCAGTGAAGTATGGCTTTTTCTAAATAAAGTGCGAGCCGATTACAAACCCTATTATACCACTCGTTTTTTTACAGGTATGCGAAGCAGTGAGATAGATGGTTTGAAATGGGAGAATGTCGATTTTGACCGCCGAGAAATCAAAATTCGTTCTGCGATTGTTGACGGTATTGAAGGTCCGACCAAGACTTACGGCTCAAACCGTGAAATTGCCATGTCACAGCTTGTATATGACGCATTAATAGAGCAAAGATACCATACTTATGGAAAATCAGACTATGTGTTCTGCAATTCACAAGGTAAGCCATTGGAGCATCGCAACGTCAATCGACGTATTTGGACACCCACGTTAAAGCTATTGGGGCTCAAACATCGCAGAGCGTATCAGACTCGGCATACCGCTGCTACCCTTTGGCTTGCAGCAGGGGAAAATCCCGAATGGATCGCCAAGCAAATGGGACATAGTAGTACCGAAATGTTATTTCGTGTGTACAGCCGTTATGTGCCTGATATGACTCGTCAAGATGGCTCAGCAATGGACAGCCTGCTATTGGCAAGCAAACAACTCGCTTCTGAAAGAAACAACAGTCAACAAGATAATGCTAAAAAGGACAATAACTAATGAACAATACAAATCAACTATTGCAGCAACTACTTGGACAAAAAAATGATTATGTGAGTGCTGAAGCATTACAGCTAGGAAATGAATTAATCAAAGAGTTCGATATCATGCCAACCAAAGAGTTAGCAGAGTTTTTGGAGATTGAGTTAGATGTAAACGGCCAAAAGGCGGTGCGTATTTGGACACAGCGTCAATTACATCGCATTGACCCAGATGAAACGGATAATGAGCGTTATCGGCAGTTACGCCATCTTTTTGATAAGCAGTTTCCAGAGTCAATGTTAGGAGGCTATGATGAGTAATAGAGAGCTAACAAGCTACAATATAATCTACGATCCAATATTGACGCCAGAGCAGGTTAAGGCGTGTAATTTTTACCTTACTCCAAATTTCGATGAGGAAAGCAAACCCACGCACATCGTTTTTATGAATATGGCCTGTGAGATTTATGGCATGACATCCGATGAGTTGGCTTGGGCATTGAGTAAATTGCGGTTATATAGCAACGATATTTTATGTATTCACTGTGGTATAAAATATTTGATTAATGAACCGATACAATATCATCAAATGCCTAGCGATTGGGAAAATTGGGAATGCGATACGTGTCTTGCATTTTTAGGGCAATCCATGCAATTTAACCAAATGATTGATTTATACCCTGTCAATAATAATGATTGGGAACGAGATGATGATAGTGACGATGTGCCACCTTTCTAAAGATCCACTAAATGACACTGACCTGACAAAAAAGCCACTAAGTTTTTAGTGGCTTTTTTTCTGTAACATCGCATGTTAACCCCTATAAGCTTACCTAGAATAATTTCAGCTAAAATATAGGTCGGGGTATGCTATAGTAAATCAAAAGCCTACCGCATGGATGTCACATGAATTTTGTCGACGTTGAACCCACCTTAGAGAATTACTGGCGAGCCATTATCTTATTTGGTAAAAATACCGCTTCATACAAATTTGCCCTTGCCAAAAGCTTAATCGATGTTAGTTTGGATAGAAAAAGCGACTTAATTACCCTTGATGATTTGGCGTTGCCGTATGCGTTGCACCTTGTCGAACACCTTAAACATAGTCCTAAACAATCTACTTTTAAAACCAGTCAATTTATCCAAGCTTGCCAAGAATATAACGAAGGCAAAATTGACGAAGATAAATTAATTCAAATCACTAAGAAAGAAGGCTTCAAATATGTTTTAGACGCTTTTCATGTTGTAAATACCAAAGCCATTCAAGAACGATTTTATGACGTTGTTAATAAGGAATTCTTTATTGATGAACGCAAATTTAACAAAGGGATTCGCTTAACCGATAATCTTTTTAAACTATTTTATCTGTATGACAACTCCGCAAAAGATTTAAACCAAGAAACTGAATCTCGTTGGAATTTGGTTGAAAAGGCATGGGAATTAAACCTTAATAAAAACTTGATTGCCGTTGAATTTGACCAAGAAACCAAACAGCTTTTTACCCATGATACCAAGCACCGTAGAACCAATATTACCACGTCTCGTGGGGCGTTAAATGGCTACCAAAAAAGTCGGTGTTTTTACTGTTTTAAAGAAATCAGTATTTCATCAGATGATGATTTACTCGCTGATGTTGACCACTTTTTCCCGCATATTTTAAAACCTGACGTGTCAACCGCTGGGTGTTGTCGTCCTGTTAATGTCGATGGGGTTTGGAATTTGGTTTTATCCTGTTCTGAATGCAATCGTGGCGAGAGTGGGAAGTTTGCCCAAGTACCGACGATTGAGTTGCTAGAGCGTTTGCACACTCGCAATGAATATCTGATAGGTAGTCATCACCCTTTGCGAGAAACGCTGATTATGCAAACAGGTAACAATGAGCGTGACCGTAAATACTTTTTGGACAAATCCTATCGTTTCTCAAAGGAACGCCTTATTCATAACTGGCAACCAAAGCCACAAGGCTTAAGTATTTTTTAATGGTGACTTTAGATTACTATCAAAACCATGCTAAGGATTTTTTTAGCCAAACGATTGATATTGATATGCAAAATGTGTATCAGCCATTTTTAGAGAACTTAGCAGACGGTCAGCAAAAAATTTTGGACGTTGGCTGCGGCTCAGGGCGAGATAGTGTATTTTTTGCTAATCAGGGATTTGAAGTTGTCGCCATTGATGGCTCACAAAATTTAATTGATTTGGCCAAGCAAACTGATACGCGTATTGACTGGCAATGTATGACATTTGATGGGATAGCCACACAAAGCTGGCAAAATCAATTTACCGGTATTTGGGCATGTGCATCATTGCTTCATGTGCCTTTTGATGATTTATCTAAAATTTTAAATGAATTAATCACTTGCCTAAAGCCCAATGGTGTCTTGTATGCCTCATTCAAATATGGTGATAGTGAACGAGAAAAAGATGGGCGCTTTTTTTGTGATATGAATGAAGGCAGATGGGAAATTATTGAAGGTCAACTGGAATCTGCCAAACCGTTAAAGATTTGGCAGACGATTGATAATCGGGTGGATAGACAGGAGATTTGGTGGAATATTATTTTACTTAAACTATCAAATTTAGGATGACTTCTTAGAAAATTTTTAATTTCAATTGGTTTTGCTTAATTCTTTTCCCAACCCATGATTAACAGCCAATGTACAATATGTTTTATCATCACTGAATTCGGCTGTTTTTTTGTGGGCTTGCCTTTATCATTTGGGCGAATCATACTGAGGCTAAACCCGCTATAAATCGGCTTTTGGATAATCTCTCCTTTGAAGTCAGCAAATTTTTCATTAAATTTTTTGATAGCGTGTCCCGTTTCTTTCTTATCAATCGGCATGGTAAAAGATTTTTCACCTGTTATCTCATTAACTACTGTGGTCGGTGTATATTTACAAATATTGATACGCCAATACTCGCTTGGGAGTATTTTTAATGCCGTTTCAAGATAGCCATAGAACTGCTTGGTTTCTTTGAATGGAAACCGAATTTCTGGTTTTGAAGGTATGGTTTTTTCATAAAAAATTTGTACAAATTCAGCCAATTCGCGTTTACCTGCTTTAAACTGGCACAGTTTTTCAATATTATCAAAGCAGAGATTTGCTAAAGCGATTTCTTGGTGATAGTGCAATGGCGTTGGCGTAATGATCGGATGGGATGATATTTGCTGCCGCTTTTGACTGACAAATTTATAATTGGATGAGCCATCTTCATTGGTAATCAGTTTTAGGGCATTTTGATAAATTAGCATCGCGTCGTTAAAGTCAATATTAAGTTGACAGGCACTCGATAAATCCATACCCGATTCGATATCCCTCAGCATTTTCTCAATGACCAGACGTTTGTATTGACCAAAAATCGAAGATGATGGCGGATCTTGTAATGTTGTTGGAAGAGGCGTATCAACAGCATCCAATTTTATTGCTTGCTTGGCACTAGACTGTAATTTTTGCGTTGAAAGTGCATTGTTCATAAAGCTGCGAATATGCCAAAGATTAACGACTTCATTATCAAAATCTACCGCGTCCTTGTGATATTGGTTAAAGCTACGCCTTGCTTTACCTGATAGTTTGATGACAGTGGCCAATGGTAATTGAATTTTAGCTTTTGACAGTTGATGATGGGCGATAATATCCGCGGTGTGAACGTAAGAACTAAAGGTGGTATTCAAATCGGCGTGCCCTGCAAAATCTTCCAATACTTGCCAAAAACTTGGGCTAACCTTTCTTTTTGGACCCAATGCAGCATGTCGAATGGCTTGTACCTGTTCACGGCTATAATCGGTAAAATACTCAATAACACTATAATCACAGCGTAATATCAACGCCATATTTGAGATGGCATTGTGACGAAAGCTGTGCATACTGATGTCATGATAGCTATCAGTTAAGCTTGGATCGGTTAAAATTTGACGAAATGGTGATTCTACACTGTTTCTATCGATAGGTTGGGCATGGTGTGGTAGAGTAAATAAATACTGGGCATTCTGTTGTAATTTCTGATGAAAATAATTTGTGAATGCAGCCAGTTCAGTAGGCTGCAACAGCACATTGAGCATAAAACGGCGGGTGGCGTCATCAGATTTTAAATCGCGTTGTGCATGTGGTCTTAAGACAATATTGTAATCAATAAACCCCTGATTATCATACTCAATATCTGAAAGCCTAATTGATAGCACTTCCATAAATCGCATCCCTGTACGATACAATAGAATCAGTATCAGTTTTAGCACATCTCTTAACTTATCATTAATAGACGGATGGTTCTCTACTTGCGTGAGCATATGCTGATATAGCGCGACAGGAATTAGACAACTATTAACGACTAAGGGATCTTTTTCACCGTTTAATCTAAGATAGGGTGCGTTAAACTCCCTGACGAGTACGTCGTGCAATGAGGCAAGCACAGTTCGGGTATAGCCCATTTTTAAGGTGTTTTTTGTGCTTACAATCTTGTCATAAATAAATTTATATTCAAAATCTTGCCAACCAATAAAATCTGCATCACGCGTTTCTGCCAAAAAATCGTTGCCAATTTCTGATAAATAGCGTCGTAAGGTGCTCGGTTTATTACCTCTTTTAGTTAAATCTATGAGCCATCTTACCAAGCGTTGTTGACTAGGTAATAACGGGCTTTCAGCGTAAAACCGCTCCAATTGACTTAGAATTTGACTTTTCTGACCATTTAAAATGTTGCGAATGACTTTAACAATATCATCCTTAAAATCGCCTTCTAGAATAGGTATGTTAGCACTGCTTTTTGAGGTTATAAGCTGATCAATCGCTATAGCCCGCTCGTTGCTATTGGTGGCTAACGAAGCTTTGGTACGCGAATCTATCTTTATCGGGCTAAAATAGCGCAGTAGTTGCTCAAAGGTGATAGCAGTATGGCGTTGACGACCTACAAGGGTTTCAACCATTTGCTGGTCAATCTTCACATTGGGTAGGGTTTGCCAAAAAATATTAATATGAGTTAGGAAACGGGAATTTGCGAAGTTATCGGCGTTAAACTTCTCTCCAACCAACTCGCTCAGTCTACGAATACATTCTGCATAGCTTGGGAATTTGCTGCTTGCAGTAAAATGCGTATTGAAATACACAAGCCAGAGCCGACTGACATCATTTAAAAACACCCATCTTGAATAATATAACTGAACCTCATCAGGATTGTCTTTATCCAGCCTTACAATACGATTGGCATATTCGGTTGATGTTAATTCAATCGGTAGTAGTAGCTGCTCTTTGCCGACATGATAAATGGTTGTTTTGTCTTTTAATGCTTGATAGACAGTCTTTATGATTACTGCTTCGTTATAACCGCCAAAGACGATCTGGGAAAATAATAACCAAGTCACACTATCGAGTAGGGTAAAGCTATTCTTAGCTTGCCAAATTTGTAGGGCATTATTAACGATTTGCTCGGCCGTTTCCAAATATAAAAAATTGTCTAGATCATTGGTATTAGCAGGACGTTTAGGTATATCGGCTATCACAGGCGTTGGAAACGGTTGTAGATTTTTTTGACTACGTTTTTTATTGATATTGTTAAAAAACTTTAAGCGGTGAGCCATTGCTGCAGGTATTTGAGTAGCTTTAAGCTGCTCATTGAATTGTTTTAAAATTCTCTCATACAATTTATCAATAAGTTCATCAGTGACTTGAATTCTATAGCCTTCGGTACGCTCAACTTTCAAGTCATCTAGAAAGTTGTGCCATTCACTTTCGCAAATTTCTTGGCTAACCTTCATCGCGTGTCTATTGTCAATTTTTCGAGCGCTTTTAAGCGCTTGTTGTCGACGTTCATAACCAAATAAATCAGAATTGGGCATGCGTTGGTTTCCCACGTGTTTTTCAGCAATTGTGCGATTATGGATGATAAGTAATGCGTTTATTTTCGACCAGTAAATCTATCAAATGTTGGTGTAAAAACAATTTTTCTCGCCCAGCATCTACTTCTTGTAACACACCAAGCTCAACTAGCTTAACTAGATAATTGCTGGCGGTTTGTCGTTTGGCGATTTGCTTATTTACAACTGTACCAATACGAATATACGGCTGTTCAAATATGGCATCGACAAGCTCTCGAGAATAAACATTGGGCGCTTTCGCTTTGATGTATTCACTGGTATCTACATGTAGCAACCGGATCGCCTCTATCTTGTGAATGGTCCATTCACACGTCTCTATAATGCCTTTAAGGATATATAAGACCCAGCTTATCCAGTCTTGGTCTTTGGTCACACCAAGTAGTAAGCGGTAATAGTCTTCTTTGGTTTGAATGATATAACGGCTTAAATACAAAATCGGTAAGTTAAGCAAGTTTTCGTGCATCAAATACAGCATATTAAGGATTCGCCCTGTACGTCCATTGCCGTCAGTAAAGGGGTGAATTGCTTCAAACTGATAATGAGCTATTGCCATTTTGATAAGCGGATCAAGCTCATCATGGTAGTGTAGAAACTGCTCCCAATTGGCGAGTTTTTCTCGAATTACTGTTTCACCTACAGGTGGTGTGTAGATAGTTTCACCCGTTACGCTATTAGTTAACGAGGTACCTGTGATCGAGCGAATATCAAGGTTGACACCTTTGATGGTTCGGCAGACTTCGATGGCTGTTTGGGTGCTAAAAGGTCGCTCTTTGATCGATGTGATGCCTTGATATAAAGCATTACGATAACGCAAAGCCTCTTTTGTTGCATTATTGGCATTCTCAGATTGTTCAGCGTAGCGAAATAGCTCATCTGTGGTCGTGACAATGTTCTCAATCTCACTACTATCTTTGGCTTCGAGTAGCGGAATAATATGAATCAGAATGCTGTCATTGGGTATCAGCATACTGGCTTGTTTAAGTTCGGCAAGTTTGGCTCGGGCTTCGATACATTGCTTTAATACCGCTTTGGTTTCAACGTCGATATTTGGGGGCAAATTTGGTAACTGGTTATAAGGTTGATTTGCTTGCCAAGTGTCCATATTATTTAACGTAGATGATGAAGCATTCATGTCGATTTTACACCTTAATTTGTACATATCAGCTTGATATGTCGATGGTGTAAACACGTTATGACGGATATGTCGATTTTCATGCTAAAAATCGACATATCGTATTTTAGTGTCGATCCTATCGACATGAAAACTGCTTATGTCGATTTCCTGATGGAATTTCGACATATATTCGAGTGTTATTGCTGATGGAGATGGTCTATCACCTAAATTCGACTAAACTCGCTTACCACATACCTTAATTCTTCCAATGAGCTATCATGCAATCTGCTGTAATTGGAGTTTTTGAGCTAAATCATCGTAGACATGTCGAACCACGATGATATCACCCACACTCATTGACGAATGTTTTTGCCAGGTTTCTTGTCCAAACATCTCATGCGCAAATATGGCCGAAATAATGGCTTCATCAACTTGCTGCTCTAGCAAAAAACGTTGCCCAACATGACGTGTCCAATCTGCTTTGAACTTAAAATTTTCTGCTAATTGTTTTTGAATAATCGCAGGTCGCATACTTGCCATATTGCCCTTGGTATCTAACCAATTAATTAAAGGACGTTTAGATTGTAGAATTTGCTCAATCTGCTGAGCTAATGCAGGATTTAATCGTCCAAACTTGGCAGAAAATTTTGACAAAAATTCCAAGTAATCTTGTATTGCTTTAAGGTACTCCCCAATGTCTAGACCAAATAATCACAAAATTAAGATAGAATTGGGTTGATAAAGCACAGTATTAACCGAACTATTGTTATCTAAATAAACCTGTGCAGGGGTATGGTAATCAAGCGA
>LR733360.1:0-3997 GCA_902506225.1 Enhydrobacter sp. 8BJ
AACGGTCAGCCAATGGCCAGCTATATGCGTAGCGTTTGTCTTGGTAATTCTCAAACACCTTCAAAAAATACCCCAAAAATTCATCCGCAATTACTTAGACAATTAGCAGGAATTGGGAATAATACCAACCAAGTTGCAAGACAAATCAATTACCGCATTGCTTCAGGTGGTGAACTTAATAGCACCGATGTAGTAGAGTTAGAGCGTCACTTTGGTGAAATACTTGAACAGCTGATAGCTATTCGCCAACAGTACAGCCAAGTAGGGAATGAGCATGTTAGTTAAATTTTTTAAACGAGGTAATGGTAATACTCGTAATGGTAGCAGTGTACAAAATTATCTGCTTAACGAAGAACGTTTGGCTAATCAAACGGCTCAGCTGCTGCGTGGTGACCCTGATCTAACTACCGCTATTATCGATACCTTGGATTTTGCTACAACCTATACGGCTGGCTGTTTGTCTTTTACGGCTGAAGAAAAGATCGATGAGCTACAAAAACAAAGAATCATGGATAGTTTTGAGCAAACATTATTGCCTTCACTTGATGCTGACCAATATCAATGCTATTGGGTACAACACACAGATAAGGGCCGACTTGAATTAAACTTCGTGATTGCGAACGTAGAGTTACTGCGTGGCACAGCGATGACACCTTATAATCATAAACTAGATAAATCCTTGGTTAGTACTTGGAAGGATTTAACCAACTTAGCCTATGGATTAGATAACCCTAATGATCCTCGTAATTTTCGTAACTATCGGCGTAGTGATTTAAACGGTTCACCAAAGTCCAAAGCGACCACCAAAAAAGATGTGGCTCTAGTCATTGGTAATATCATAGACAAGGGTATTGCTGATCAAAGCATTCATAATCGCGATGATGTGATAAGAACAATCATTAATCATGGCTACCAAGTCGTTGACGATAGCAATCCACACTGCTTAAAGATTGCAAACCCTGACAAAACCTTATACCGCGGTAAGCCTAGACGAGCAATTAAATTAGAGGGTAAATATTTTGAAGCTGATTTGGATGCTGCCGAAACAACTCCAAATGCAAGAGCCAAGGATAGTCGTGATTATCAACGAAGACAATGGCAAAATAGCGAACAACTGCAAGATGAATACAAGAAACTATTAACCTATCGAAAAAACCGCCTTCAGAAGCGTTATAAACGCCTTCAGATGGACGATCTAGCATATACCCCTATGGATATACCTATTCAATCCAAACGTGCCTCTATGAGCTTATTTGAAGCGTTAAATATGTATGCCATTGCAAGGCATACTTGGCCAAGTAGTGTATATACCCCAATTACCCAAGATTATGAGGATTTTATAGGGCGTTATACTTCTGATAATCCATATAATCCGCAGTTTCACCTTACCATAGACTATGAGGATGAAGCATTGGAGTCCACCGTGATACGGTTCTGTAAAAACCTTAATCGCAAAATTGAGAATGAACCAAGCTATTTCCAAGGCTTATTTAATAAAGATATTGAGATGGTAATAGCTGAAAACAGCCAGGGACTAGATAACGACCAATTAGATCAACTGCGACAATTGGCACATATTAAGGTACAAAATTATGAAGAAGCATCACTAGTTAAACGCCAACAAGCTAATAATCCTTGTATAGAGAATGAATATAATGGTCCTGCTTTTTAAAAATATTTGTACACCTTTCAGATTTTTAGAATTTTGCGGCTTGTTCATCGTCTAAATATTCTTCGATTGGCCGCTTGGTGAACTTACTAGGGTCTTTTTTCAGCCACGCAACCATATGAGCCACCCAAGCGGAAGATGATTGATTAGCAGGGTTTTGAGCCGACACTAAGCCATTGTAATCAGCAATAAATTTCTTACTATGCACAGCTCGACCCAATTGAGCATCGGTGTACTTGGTGAACATATCCGCCGTGTTTTCATCACGCTGTTCTAGCTGCTTAGTGGCTTTTTGGGTGGTTTTATACTTGAATGTGAATGTAAAGCCAGTAATGGTGCGACCTTTCTTATGTTGCTCATATTTGACTGTGATGTCGGTGTGTTCGTTGATTTCTTTGATAGCTTGCTCTAACACACGCCTTTTGAAGTCACCCATTACTTGATACTCATGCTCGAGCAGTCCAAAGCGAAAGCGCAAGTCTTCTAAGCTGATTTCTAGTTTTTTAGTGGTTTTAAAGCGTATCAGGAACTCGTATAACCGCATGGCGTAGCGACTTTGTAGGTTAGCGACCTGTGTTATTTCATAGGTGGTAAAATTGCGTTCCAACTCAACCAACATAGGAACAATCGCATCGGCAAACTTAAATTTAACCTCCGCCCCACCCTCGACATACTCTGCCATTTGGGTAAAACGCTCATAACGTACTACGGTTTTGCCTTTGTCATTGACGTACTTATAACCCCATTTAGCTTCAAACAGCCCTAACACCGCTGATTTTAGAGATTTGTAGGCAGCATGACGGTCAACCCCAAACGTCTGCATATAGTCATCGGCATGGATTTCTAACTCTTTGCCTTGTAGTTGCTCAATATTGTCGCAAAACTCACGCCCTTTAACGATTGCAAGTAGGATTAGGCGTTGCTCACTCTCACTTAGCTTGTGACTGGCTTCAATTAACGCATTGTCTTTAACCACTAGATTACCCATTTCAGCCACCTTTTAGCAATATACTGACATATTATTTACTTGTATATTTATTGTCAACAAATTAAACGTCCATATATTGGTGACCAAACGTCCATATATTGGTGACCAAACGTCCATATATTGGTGACCAAACGTCCATATATTGGTGACCAAACGTCCATATATTGGTCTGAAATCCCTTGATACAGGCGGCTTTCGCGCCCCCTATAAAACAATAAAACAATAAAACAATAAAAAAGCTTTTTTTTAAAAAACTCAAAAAAACAAAGAAAAACTCCGCAAAAAAAGGCGGTTTAAGAGCAAATATTTAATTTATTGATTAGTAAATTTGTTTAAAAATTGACTTTGAGCATGTTGTAAACGTCTTTCATAACGTGTCTTATCTTGTTGAATGATATTAATCAATTCTTGTAATTTAAATTTGAACTTATGGCCTTTAGGTTTTTTTAGGCTGGTAAATATTTTTTTGTTTGGTGACATACCAAATAACTTACCAATATGAACCGCTCGATAGACATTAAGCTCATTTTTAAAGTAATCAGTATCATTGGCTCTGGATAGGTTTAAATCAGTGCCATTATCATATTTTTCATGATTATGAACATCTAAACCATCTAAATAACATCCCTTATCCATCAATAACAGCATAGCAAACAGACCATTAGAGTTAGCTGTACGCCTTTTATTAATAATAGACATATGACGACTTCTCTTTTCAGAAATTTCCTTTTGTCTTACATATTCATCATATTCTTCCCAGTCGGGCTCAGCTGGTTCTTTCTCCTCTTCCCACAAATTAAGATAGGGCATTTTATTCTCCTAATAGGTTCTTACAATATATATATTCAATCAAAGAAAATAGGTTCTTGCAATATAGCCATCTAATCAAAAAATAGGTTCTTACAATATTAGTTATATTTAATGGCATCAAGTTATTAGCCAATTTATAAAGCCAGCATAGACAAATAGACCCCTTTTATACTATCGTAGTAAAAGGTTCTATTTGCCAATCTGGCAGGGGGCTATGCCCCCTTGACCCCCAAAAAACTGTAAAAGATATCCCCTTAAATTCTCAACCATACCCTTCTTGATAAACATATTAGCTAGTTAACAACACCCAAAAAATACTCAGGATGATTTACTTATGAATAGACAAAAATCCATTAAAGTAAGGTTAACTGAAAGTGAGTATGAGTTGCTTAAAAAGCAGGCAAACGGTCAGCCAATGGCCAGCTATATGCGTAGCGTTTGTCTTGGTAATTCTCAAACACCTTCAAAAAATACCCCAAAAATTCATCCGCAATTACTTAGACAATTAGCAGGAATTGGGAATAATACCA
>LR733359.1:0-6937 GCA_902506225.1 Enhydrobacter sp. 8BJ
TCGACCCAGTAGCCACAATATCGGTTGGCTTCTAGCCCTACAAACATCATTTGTTCAAAGTCCGCCATGATGTCATATTTCTGCTCTTCGGTGATCACATCGCTTTCATCAAAGCTAAGACAGCCTGAGGTATAGACTTTAGCAAAGGTGAGCCCGTTGATGATTTCGGTGACATCTTCAGGGTTACCAAGGAGCAGTCTTGCCCCTGCCCTCGGGTCGTTTTCTGTGCCAAGTAGGTAGTCTTTGACGGCTTGTCCCCCTTGGCTACGGCGGGTGTCGTCTGTGCCGCCTCGTTTAAAGAATTTGAGTATCATGCTTGCTCCTCAATGGGTGCAATTGTGTCGTTGGGCAGTTGGTAGTGTTGTTTGAGCATATCAAGGCTGTGGCGAAGTTGGTCAAGGCTTAGGGCAAGGTTGATAAAGTCGATGGTCTGCCCTGCACCCGCTTGGGTGTGGGTGTAGCGTACCAGTTGGTTTAGGTTGTTGCCCATTGCGACCAATTGTTGCATGAGTTGGGGGTCGATTTTGGGATAGTCCTTTTGCCGTTTGGGCGGTTCGCCTTCGGTGAGTACGGCTCTTGCATAGCGAGCAAGGTTTATGCCTTGGGCTTTGGCTTGTACTTTTTCAAATTCAGCTTCGCTAAAGCGAATGTTGAGGCGTTTGCTTCGGGTGATTTTAGCCATGTCGGTTGCCTGTTTTTATGTCATGTGGTCAATTCTGAAGTTGGTTCCAGGGGGTTGGGGCCTCCCCTTTAGCGACCAAAATCCTTGTAACTTGTGGAAGGGATGGCGGTCGCTCGGGGTTTCAAAAGGGGCATCGCCCCTTTGCCTGCACTCACAACACCAATGTAACGTAGTGGAATTTGGTGTCTGTGTATGTGCTGGCTTAGTATTCATTTAGGATATGGGCTACCGTGGTTGCTATCAGTTGTTGGGGATTGCTTATGTTATTAGTTGGTCTGGCGATTCTTTATCGGTTAGGATTTTGATTATCCCGCTGTTTGTTGTTGGTTGCAAGGGTGCTAAGTGGTTTGGTGGGTAGCGTTTGTTTGAGCTGTAAGGTTTTTTAAACTGGTTTATTAGTTTTTAAGATGGCAAAAGGTAATGATACGGTGTTTTTACGCCTGCTAATGTTTGGTTGGTTGTGGTTTACTGAACTCGGTCATCTAACTGCTTTTATCTTAATCGGTCTTTCTGTGATTTTAGCGATTTTAGGTTTTTTGGATAAGTGGGTTTTTTATCCCAAAAATTGGTGTTTTTTACCCTGTTCTTAGATCAAATTTTTAACGGTTTTATTAGCTTTTAAGGTTAGAAAATGAAAAAGTCTTTTTTATTGTTTTATATATGTTTTATTGTTTTATAGTAGGTCGCAAAACCGCTCTGGTAAAAGGGATGGCGATGTATAAAAGGACGTTTGGTCGGCAATAAAAGGACGTTTGGTCGGCAATAAAAGGACGTTTGGTCGGCAATAAAAGGACGTTTGGTCGGCAATAAAAGGACGTTTTAAAAATTGACCATATAATGATTAGAGTGTATATTGTCGTTATGTCTTAAGGTAGGTGAATAATGGGTAATTTAATTGTGAAAGATAATGCTTTGATTGAAGCTAGTCATAAATTGAGTGAGATTGAGCAAAGACTTGTATTACTGGCGATTTTAAAGGCTCGTGAATTTTGCGACAGTATCGAACAATTAAAAGATAAAGAATTAATTATTCATGCCGAAGATTATATCAAGGCTTTTGGGGTCGATAGAGATGCAGGGTATAAAAGTTTAAAAAAAGCGGTAATGGGTTTGTATCGTGCTGAATGGGGTTATCGCTTTATCAATGCCAAAGGCAATGTTGAAGTAGCGTATGAACGCTTTACCCAATCCGCCAAATATGTTGAAAATGAAGCCACGGTTAAATTTATGTTTGCCAATGCCATTATTCCCATGCTCGTTGAGTTGGAACGCAATTTTACCAGTTATGAGATTACACAAGTGGCACACCTGCAAAGTCGCTATGCCATGCGGTTGTTTGAGTGTTTGATTCGCTTTAAAGCCAGTAAAACGCTGACCATTACCTTAGATGAGTTACGCTTTCGCTTTGGCTTGCTCGATACCGAATATAAGGTAATGAGTGATTTTAAAAAACGGGTGTTGGATATGGCGGTCAAAGATATTAATGAGAATACCGATATCACGGTGAAGTATGATCAGCACAAACAAGGTCGCACCATTACAGGCTTTACCTTTAAGTTTAAACAAAAAGCCAAAACCGCCAAGTCGGACAAAGCTGAGCGTGACCCCAATACGCTCGATTTGTTTGTGCCGATGACGGATAATCAACGCTTTGCTTTTGCTAAAAAAATTTCTCGGTTGCCTGAAGCCTCGCATTTGGCGACAGGGCAAGCAGGGCAAAGTTATGATGCTTTTGCTGAGCAAATCGCTAAAGACTTATTGGATAACGACAAGCAAAAGATTTATTTGCCGTTTTTGGAGAAGGTGGGGTTTAAACAGTAAAGACGTTAGTTTACCAAAAAGGCATAGAGGTAGGTATAACTGATTTTTTAATATGTATACTCGATTCTTTGAATTAAATTTTCAAAGATAATTATTTGTATTAAATAAGGGAATTAAATGTTCAAAAAATTTATCTTCGCTTTATGTCTTATTCTATCTAACACTGCGATGGCAAAAAATTTAGCCTTAAGTTTTGACGATGGATTAGACCCCAAAACCAATCCCCAAGCTGAGCAAATCAACGATGATATTTTAAAAACTCTCAAGCAAAATAAAATTACAGCTATCGTTTATCCAAGTATTAGTAAAATAGGCGGGGAATCGGGGCGAGATATTATCGCTAAATGGGGGCAACAAGGTCAGCATATTGGCAATCATAGCAACTTACATATGAATTTTAATAAGCCTGATGTAACGCTCTCCAATTATTTAAAAGATGTGCAAGAAGGGCATGACTTTTTTAAAAATTTAAAAGGCTTTGTTCCTCGCTATCGGTTTCCGTTTCTAAAAGAAGGTGATACCGAAGAAAAAAGAGATGGCATGAGAAAATGGCTAAAAGAGCATAATTATCGCTCGGGGGCAGTAAGTATTGATGCCAGTGATTGGTATTACAATCAATTATATTTAAAATACCAAGATAATCATGATACACAAAGTTTAGATAAGTTAAAAAAAGCGTATATCACACACTTACTTGGTAGAGCGAACTATTACGATAATCTGGCATTACAAACAATTGGGCGTTCGCCCGATCACGTCATGTTACTGCATGTTAGAGCTATAAACGCGGCATGGTTGCCCGATATTATTAAAGCTTTTAAACAACAAAAGTGGCAATTTATCGATCCAGAAAAAGCCTATACGGATCCTATCTATCAATTACATTTACAGGTGTTACCCGCAGGTGAAAGTATTTTATGGAGTATTGCCAAAGTTTTTGGTGTTCAAAGTTTGAGATATCCTGCTGAGGATGCTCCTTATGAGGCAGATAATTTGAAAAAATTTGGTCTAACCCCTTAATTAAAAACGCTATACATGGTCTAATGAGATTTTGATTTTTTACCCTATTGTCGTGACTAAAAACGAGATTGCAAATTTTTTTGTGTAAACCATCAAAGGCAGCCTAAAGTAGCATCATACTAAATAATAAACAAATAACTTCTATTAATAGCCACCCACTCGATGACCATACAGCATTACAAACTGACGCATCGCAGGTTTCTAATTTTGGATAGGCATCGTCCATTTCTGCATCGTAATAATGAGTGCCATATAAATTGCCTTAAATACGGCATCATCATTGGGGAAAATCTTTTTGGTGTTTGTCACCTTTCCCCTTTCTCAAACTAGCATTGGTGTCAGCACAGAATTGTCGCATTGGCTTCAATCAAACCTTATCAGCTATACAACGCATAATGCTGTTCTCGATAATGACGGATTGCCAAGATAATTACCACATCTGCTTGGATATCATGCCAAAACAAAAATTGATAGCCACTCTTACCAAAACGTAGCTTAACCTCTCTAATCCCTGTCAAATCTTCATTATCGGATAGGGTAAAGGCTTTGCCTGTCATGGGATTGTTAGCGACTTCTTTAAAAGCGGTGGTCAATAGCTTGATAATCTTATTGGCTTGAGCCATGGCATTGGCATCAATCAAAAAGGCAGTTAAACGCTCCAAATCGGTCGATGCCCCATGCGATACAATTATTTGTGGCATACAGGCATATCCTTTGGTGCATCGGTTAATAGGCTATCCGCCCAATCATCTATTTCTTCTAACGTTAGATGCAATCCTGTTTCTTGATAATGTTCATAGGCACGAATAGCGCGTTGCTCAAAAGCTAATTGAGCCTGTTTTTGTTCAATAAAATCATCGACGGCTTCTAGCACTAAACTGTGCATAGAGCGTTTATAGGTTTCTGCTAGGCTTTGTAGCTGTTGTTTTCGAGAGCCTAATTTAACCGAGGTGACTTCTGCTGTTTGCATAGATACTCCTTAATGGTAAAAGGTATTACCTAGTAATACTAACAAAACAAAAGGTTTGAAAGCAAGATTTATTATGTATCACTTTAGCACTCACAATCTGGGTGTATTCTCATAGGTTTTACGTTTTTTCCACTGCTTCATTTCACTGCGTAGAAAGTCATACCAGCCCATACTAAACGGATGGCTATGAATCAGATCATCCTTTTCTTGGCTGGTCAGCTTTTTGTGGGTCTGCGTGTTGACCAAGTCCATACCTTTGATGTCCTTGGTAAGTTTACCAAAGGCTGTTGTTAGTTTGTCTTTAAAGGCTGTGCCAATGGCTTTAGCACTTCCAAATAACTGCTGAAGTCGGCTTGTTGTGCTTGTAAGTTGGTCAGCGTGGTTTGCATAGTCGTTTTTAATTGGGTCAAGTCGCTGATGAGCTGCTGTAAGGTTTGCTGCTCGCTTGAGCTGTCTTGTGTGGATTGTTCCAGCTTGGTCATTGAGGTTTGTAAGTTTTTCAAGGATTGTGTCAGTTCGCTGTTGTCGCTGGTGGGTAAGTTGTCCAATTTGGTCAAGGCGGTCTTTAGATGGTTTTGTAAGGCGGTCAATTCTTCCCTGCCTGTTTTGAGTGTTGCTATTTCGGATTTCTGTAGCTCGCTCAATGCGTTTAAGTAGTCGGTTATTTGCTGGTTGTGCTGCTGGGTCTGCTCGGTCAGTTGTTGGCTCAATTTCGTCCAAAGCTGCTTGTATAGTTGCTTGGAGAGTTCGGCTGCCAACTCGTTGAGATGGTTGTCGATATACGTCTGTTGCTGGCTGAATTGCTGATTGAGAGTTTGGGTCACTTGGTTGGATAAATCGCTCGATAGCTTGTTTAAACTCTCGGTAATGAGTTGTTGGCTGCTGATGGGTTGGTTGGTTGGCGGATTGTTCATGTAGTGCTCCTTGGGCTTGGCTTATTGGGTTTTGCTGTCCTGCCATAGCATGATTTGTGGTTTGCCGTTGATGGTGGTGGTGTTGACTTTGGTCTGAGGGTTGAATTCGATCATCACCCCCTGTGGAAAGGGTTTGACTTGAATCAGGGTCAAGAGTTTCTGCTCGTTGGGGGTTTTGTTGATTTTCTCGTCGAGTTGTTGCAGGTATTGGGCTTTGTTGTCCACTTGGTGGGCGATGCCACGCCATTCGTGATAACTGCCTAACATGAGCCCTACCAATAGCAAGGTAATGATAAACACCCCACCCGAAATAAACCCCATGGATGCGGTGAGGGGCATTTTGTCCAAACGAAAGATATGGATACTTTTGTTGAGCTCGAGGTTCTTGTCCTTCATGATTTGATAGGTCTGTTGGTGTTCCTGTTCGATGCCTTGGCGTAGGTGATGGTGCGATTGGCTGTTCACCCCCAATGTTTTGCTCTGGTCGTCTAAGATGGCTTGTCGTAGGTTGTCCCCTGTGGTTTGAATCAAGGTCAAGCTGTCGCTCTCGAGGCGGGTGATGGCTTGTTGTATTTGCCCATTGGTTTGCCCAATCAGGGTTTGTAGTTGGGTCAGCTCGTCGCTCGCTTGGGTTAAAGCGATCTGATTCTGCTCGAGTATGGCGGTGTTGAGCTTCGTCATGGCGGTTTGCTGGGCGGTCAGTAGGTTGGTCATGATTTGGCTGTGGTGGGTGAGGTCGCTGTGTAGGCTCGCCATGCCGTTCTTTAAGTCGTTCTTGACGTTTGTGATACTCTCGTTGATAAATTTCTTGCTGTCGGCTAAGGCTTTTTCGTTGTGCTGGTTCTGCTGTTGGATTTGTTGCTCGGTTTGGGTTCGAGCGTTGTGCAAGTTGTCTAATAGTCCCTGCGGTAACTTCTCTGTCATATAACGCACCTTTGAGTTTGATGTTTTTTTGAGTAGGGTTGGGGTTTTTAATGCTGATGCTGTCTTTGCCTTTGCGAGAAATAGTAAAGCCCGCTTGTTCAAGAAACTGAGCAATGTCCGCTTGGCTGGTAAAGGGGGTGTTTTGTTCGTCACGCACCACGGCTTGGGCTAGGATGATGTCGGTAAGCTGTTGTTTAAAGCCGTCAATGTCTCGGTATTTACTAAGTTTTTCCAGTAGCTTGGGTTTAGCTGATTGTTCCCAGCCTTCCATGATTTGTGGGGCAATGGTCGGAGCGACGATTCTACGGTTTTCTGCTGCATTGGGGTCTTTGAGTCCATAGTTGGCGTTGGTAAGGTCTTTCCACGCATCAACCAAGGCAAGGTCTCGGGCATGGTAGTACACCTGTAGGGTTTTGCCTGTGACCAAATCGACATTAGGATAAACAAAGTTGAGCTCTAGCCGCCCTTTGTCGGTGTGTTCGACCCAGTAGCCACAATATCGGTTGGCTTCTAGCCCTACAAACATCATTTGTTCAAAGTCCGCCATGATGTCATATTTCTGCTCTTCGGTGATCACATCGCTTTCATCAAAGCTAAGACAGCCTG
>LR733358.1:0-1135 GCA_902506225.1 Enhydrobacter sp. 8BJ
GTGCGGGGCTGATGTTCTTCGTGACGGTGCTCGTGATCGCCGCGCGGCGGCGCTCGTGGCGCCGGCACCTGCCGCGCGTGTAGCGACGGACCGGAGGCCCGTGGCGGCCCCGCACCGCGCCTCCAGGCCGTCACGCCGAACGTTCCGGGCCCGCGCATCGTGAGCAGGAGTGGTCGCCCCGGCGGACGGGACCCGACCGTTCCTGTGCACGAAGCGATCGCGCGCTCCGGGGCCCGCGCTACGGGCGCGTGCGGCGACCGAGACGGCGCTGCACACCCCACCGGGTGACACGGAGCATCGCCTCGACCACGATGGACCGGCTCATCTTGGAGACCCCGTGCACGCGGTCGCGGAACCGGATCGGCACCTCGACGATGCGGCCGCCGAGGGCGTCCACGCGCAGCGTCATGTCCACCTGGAAGCAGTACCCCTTCGAGTCCACCGACCCGAGGTCCATCCGCGCGATCGCCGACGAGCGGTACACGCGGTACCCGGCGGTGATGTCGCGCACGTCGAGGCCGAGCACCAGGCGGGCGTAGGTGTTCGCCCCGCGGCTGAGCGCCTGGCGTCGGAGCGGCCAGTCGACGACCGAGCCACCCGGCACCCAGCGGGACCCGATCGCGAGCAGGACGTCCTCGGACGCGGTCACGGCGTCGATCATGGCCGGCAACCGGTCGGCCGGGTGCGAGCCGTCGGCGTCCATCTCGACCAGCAGCGGGTAGCCGCGCTCCAGACCCCACCGGAAGCCGGCGACGTACGCCGTGCCGAGCCCGGCCTTGCCGGGGCGCTGCAGCAGGTGCACGCGGTCGTCAGCGGCGGCCAGCGACCGCACGATGTCCCCGGTGGCGTCCGGGCTGCCGTCGTCGACGACGAGCACGTGGGCACCGGGCACCGCCGCCAGCACGGCGGCCGTGATCGCGCGGATGTTCTCGGCCTCGTCGTAGGTCGGGACGATGACGAGGGCGGCGGTGTCCCCCGGGGTCACCGGTTCAGGCGCCGCTTCACCTTGCCTGCGACGCTGCGGGGGCCCTCGGTGCGCAGGTAGTGCACGGCGCGACCGAGGTCGTAGCGGACACCGGAGAGCTTCTTGCGCTCCGGCACGCGGACGCGCATCTTGTGCGGCTCGATCGAGGAC
>LR733357.1:0-7168 GCA_902506225.1 Enhydrobacter sp. 8BJ
AGCCCAAAAAAATATCCCTGTGAGTGAGCAGACAACCCAACCGCCCAATGCCCTGCAAACGCTTGAGCAATCCGCCATGAGCAAGTATGAGCAATGGAAAGCCGAGAAAGCCCTTGCAGAGAAACAGGCACAGCGAGAAGCCGAACGGCAACGCCAGTTAGAACGAAGCCAATCAAAACTCACACCCAAATACGATAACGACATAGGATTTAGCCCATGAGCATGAATAATGATGAACGCCTGTTTATGATGATGGCAACCATTGAGCAGTTGGTAGAACAGACTAAGCAACAGCAAGCGGTTATTACCGCCCAATCTGAACAGATTAGCCAATTGGCAAACACGGTTGAAAAACAACTTGAGACCATCAAGGACTTAAAAAACGAGAATTTAAAGTCTGCCAAAGAGCTAGAGACGGCGGTATTGCGTGGGGTTACTAACACAGTTCAGCAAAGCCTAGGCTTGCCCTTAGAACAACAGGTAAGACGTGGGGTCGATAGGGGTATTCATGCAGGGATTAGCGATTTACAGAACGATGCCAGCCGTGTGACCTTTGATTATATCAAGCTACTCAAAGATTCGTCAGCGGTGGTAAATAACGCCACAAGTAAGATACAGGAAACGCTAGGGCTAAAAACCATGTGTATCATTGGTGGTAGTCTGATTTTATCATTCTTGTTGATAATGGCGTTTACCCTTTGGTTCGCTCCATCATTTGAAGAAGTCAAACAACGTAGAGCGGAACTTGCTTTGATAGAACGTGAGACAGGGGCGGATTTTAGACGCTGTGATGGGGTGGCTTGTGTGAAGGTACTGATTGAGCAGTGTAATTATGGGCAAAGTTCAATAGGCGATAAGACGGCTTATTGTCGTTTGCCCAGTTCTTGGCAAAGTAAATAGAAAAGTTTTAATAAATTTACGGTCTTTTCAACTTCAATACTTTACACCATTAATAAATGAGGGCTACAAGTGAAATTATTTAATTTTCTTATAGCTCCTGACAATCAAAGGATAAAGAGATAGATATTCAACACAACCCAAATCAATCATTTATAAGAAAGTAAAGGATAGGCAACACTTCTAGCTGTGCCATAATAAAATTTACTTGCACCAACCAGAGGGTTTAAATGTAAATTATCCCAAAAAATTGCTGCACTTGGACCACCATCTAGGCGAATCGCATTATTCATCGTCAGACTTTGGAAAATAGGGCATAAGTCTTTATCATTAACTTCTGAACCTGAAGTTGATGACATCATAGCCGTTACATAATTATTATTACTACCAATTGCTGACCAACGGTCAGTGTTACCTTGTCCTGAGCAAGCTCCATTTTTAACAATTGAAGTGGATGAACCAACAGCAGTCTGTAAATTGGCAGGGAAATTATATGGTCCCTGAGTTAATTGCCAGTTAGTAGTATTATTATTAAAAAAATGAAAATTGTAATAATTTTTCCCAGGAGCTGCAGTTGAAAGAACTCTACCCCCGCTTACAACATTGCCAATTAAAGTGCCTTGTTGCCCTCTACTTGAACCGCTATCACCATCCCATACAAAGCCATTAATACCTGACTTCACTCTAGGAACACCAATATAATCGGTGATTGGTAATAATTTTACTTGATTATTAGGGGAGTTAGCAGAGTATTTTTCAGCAGCTACTATTACTTTTGTTCGAGTATTATCAACTAATACTATATGCATATATGGTGGAATATTCTCACATTGGGATATACGCAATAATCCATTTGCAGTACCTCTTAGTTGCTGTATCCAAGCATTGATATTACTACTAATAATTTGCTGACACGATTGAGCTGTAGCCGCACGAGTAGCAATTTTGATGGAAGATTCTCTAAAAGTGCTCGTGGTATTGGAAATAATTTGTGAACTGTATCCAGGACTAGCAAATGTACTTCGAGATCCAACAGTCTCCTGGGGTAGAGTAAGAGTTAAGTTCTTATTTAATTTTAAATAGGGATATATATCAATTAAAGGAATTTTTTCACCAACATTATTTTCGCTTACTACAAATATTTGTGGTTTATTTAAGGCATTCGCAGGAATATTTAAATTTATACCAGACTTCAATTTAATATTTAAATCTTTTTCAGGAACATAAAATACATTTTGAAATTCACTACGAAATGGACTTACAGCAATACTAGATGGTTGCAAATTTGAACTTAGAGTTTTCAAATTTACAAGAGCTTGATAATTGAGAAGGGGGTCTATTTTTAAAGGAATATCTAAACTTATTCGCCCATTAACATTACTTGGAAAATGTGAATTAGTTGGTATAAATTCTAAGGATTTTAATTGATTATTAGATGCTAAAGGAATATCGCCAATATAGTTAGCGTCTCCATTTTGTTTTATGCCTAAATTTATTTCTTTATTCAAACTCGTAGTGATGCAACTGTTATTAACATAACAAGCTTTAATAGAGCCTATATTATAAATTTTACTTGTATCTGATAATAAATTGATTCGCATAAATTTATTATCAGCATATGCGTTACTAGTTAAAGCACTTATAGCCATAAGTAAGAATAGTGATTTATATTGCATAGCAAACTTCTTTTTGTATTTTAACGTAATTAATTCTAACATCAAATTAGCAATCGTTTGACGTTGTAATGTTTGTCTAGTTCTTTGATAGCTTCAGCAATCGTTGCAAGGTTGCCATTGGCGTAATCGTTGAATATGTGTTGCGTGTTTGGATTGGTTTTCAAGCCATCGACCGCAAAAATTGCATTGGCAAGTCGCTGATTTTTCTTTCGTCTTTCAAGTTCTTGCTCAAAATCTAGGGGCTTGTTCATCGTCTAAATACTCTTGCATGGGGCGTTTTGTGAAATTATCGGGGTCTTTCTTTAGCCATTCCACCATGTGAGCCACCCACGCTGATGACGACTGATTAGCAGGGCTTTGAGCTGATACTAAGCCGTTATAGTCGCCAATGAATTTCTTGCTATGCACAACCCTAGCTAGTTGTTTGTCAGTTAGTTTAGTGAACATATCTGCCGTGTTTGGGTCACGGATTGCAATATCTTTATTTTTTTTATCAATTTCTTTTCTCTTGAATCTTAGTTCAAGATGAGTAAATTTTTTCCCTGTCTTGATTAACTTGTAATCTACTTTATAGGGGGATTTTTTATTGATTTCATTGATAGCAGTCTCTAAAACCCATTTTCTAAAATCTTTTGTTGCTTGATATTTATCACCTAAATCTAAACGTTCCCGCAAAGCGTTAATAGAGATTTTTATAAATCCAGTAGATTGAAATTGCATAATAAATTCATAAAATCGGTAACTATAATGACTACTAAATCCTGCAATATCACTAAGCATATATTTAGTAAAATTGCTTGTTAAACTATTCAAGAATGGCAAAACGCTTTTACTAAATCTTACGCCCACGGATACCTGTAAATCCATAAATGGTATATCTGATGTTTCCTGTAGAAGTTTTCCATCAAACTTGTACAAATCCTGTACCCAACGAGTTTTAAGAGTTCCAGTTGGTAGCCTGAGAGTAACAGTCCTTAGAAAGAGCCGTTCTCCTGCTTCATATAGCTCTCTGTAGGCGGTTGTTTTATTTACCCCTAATGCTTCCATATCCTTTGCTGACACATAGTAAACTTCATTGTCTGTAATAGGCTTATCTCCCATTTGAGCGATAGCCGATAAAATTAGACGTTGCTCATTAGCACTTAAGTGATAACTTGCTTCCACTAAAGCATTTGCTTTCACAATTAGTTCTTTGCTCATTTTTCACACCGCTAGCCGAAATAGGAGAATTATACCAAACTCCTAAAAGGAAAAAATAATTTATCTCCCATTTATTCGTCAATCCCTCCCATTTATGTTCGTCAATCCCTCCCATTTATTCGTCAATCCCTCCCATTTATTCGTCAATCCCTCCCATTTAGTTTTCTGTATCCCATACTACAAGCGGTCTGCGAGGGGGTCTAAAAATCTTTAAAAACCTTTAAAAATAAAGATAAAAAAGAAAAGTCTTTATTTTTTAATTTTTTTAGAAAAACAAAGGAAAAAAATCAAACGACATATAATTTAATTAACAATTATATAAAACTAAAAACATTAGTTTATGATAAATTTTTTGAAATAACTTAATCGTATATCTTCTATTTGTTTAAAAAAAAGGATAGTTTATGAAAAATATTGTTTTAGGATTATCTTTAGCTATAGGATTAGCTTCACTTTCAACAGTAAGCCATTCTGCACCAAATACTAAAGTTTTTCCCCAATGTAAAGCCTATAAAGTTAGAGTTTCTGGAGCGACTGGCAAAGAAGCAGCAAAAGACGTTCCAAGTTGGGTAATAAACGAGAACTATCGCCCTTGTAAGCAACCTAATGAAGATGGAAAAACATTTGCAGATAGAGCGATTAGAACACATTATAATGTTGATAATTACCAAAAAGGAGCAGCCACAGAATTTAATAAAATTCAAAAATTTGGTGACAGAGGTTTTGAATAATAATTAAGATATTAAAAAATTTTGGAGATTATTATGAGTAAAGTTTATTTACTAGAGCATACTGTAGATGATAAGCCTGAAAGAATGAAAATTATAGGTATATTTTCTTCTGAAAATGATGCTAAAAAGGCGATTGAACAGTTATCTAGCAAACAAGGTTTTGAAAGCACAAAAAATGGATTCAATATTGATGAGTATGAATTAGATAAATTAAATTGGTCAGAAGGCTTTGTGCTTTAAATTTTTAATAGAAAAGACTACTATTAGTTAGTGGTCTTTTCTATTTCTAATGCCCTTTAGCTTGCTCAAGATAGCGTTCAATCGAATTAGTATCTCTTGGCTTACTGTCTTTAGAAAATCCGTCACCAGTACCAAACTTCAACACCGTGACGGATTCTACCGATTCAGCAGGATTAGCAAACGACCTTACAGCATATCGCATATTGCTATTCTGCAAACGCTCAATCACCAACCCATTTTGACTAGGCAACATAGCAAACAAATCATCTAACACCTTGTCACGTTGTTCAGCGGTATATTCAAGCGGTTGCATACATTGCCTTAATCACAGCGTTCAAGCGTGTTCTATCCTGTGGGGTATCATGGCTTAACACAATCTCTCGAACTTCCGTATCAAAAAATTCCATAAACCTATCATAGGCTTTTTTTCTAGCACGCATTTCTAAGATTTTAGGATTTTGGGTGCGAGTAGCCCCACTAAAATCAAAATTCTTATAGCGTTCATATTCCAAATCAATATCTTGCATTGGCGTACTCCTTTTCTTGGCTTTTCGTTGGAAAAAAAGCCGTAATAATACGAATGATATTTTCTCTTTGTGTCCAAACCACAACCAACAAACGAGCTTGATTACTCATCCCGATAGTTAATGTTCTTTGCTCATCATAATCCCCAAAATCGTCCTTATCAATCGAATAATCATCAAAGAACACACTAGCGACTTCTTCCAAAGAAACCCCACGATTTTGATGGACTAACTCAAACTTATCATCATGCCACTCAAAGACCATACCGAACAAATCAAGAATAGGCATAATTAACCACCTTGATATTGACTAGCATTTGCCAAATCATTGTTAGCCACAATCAAAGACAACTCATTTTTAGCCCTATCCACACGCTTTAAATCTTGTTCCCTTAACTCACTTTGCATAATATCAAGCAAGCGTTTTGCATTGGCAGGACTTTTACGAGCATAAGCCAACATCATGCCACCAATAACCACCTTTTCGGCAGTATCTTGTTTCTTGATTCTTTCTTTCAATAAATTCGCTTTTTTCTCTAACTGTGCTAACTGCTGTTCTAAGTCTGCCATAACCACCGCCTTGTAATAAGATACACCCAATTATAACACGGAACACACTATGGGCAAATAACACGAAGTGCGAACTTACGAAAACTCTGATATAATTCCGCAAGCTACATTATCCAAAGTTTTCAAGTTCGGCAGGCGTTCCCCCTTGCAACCCCCACAAAACCCCTAAGGCGATTTTTTTAAAAAGACAAAAGAAAAATAAACATTATGGCGATTTATCACCTTTCGACTAAACCAATATCACGCAGTAGCGGAAGAAGTGCCGTTGCGAGTATTGCATATCGTGCAGGGATTGCCATTACCGATGAGCGATTAGGTAAGACATACGATTATTCAAAACGTAAGGGAGTGATTTGGAAAGAAATTGCAAGCCCCAATGGTTTTAAAATTGACCGTAACGAGCTTTGGAACTTAGCGGAAAAAAGTGAAAATCGAAGCAATAGCCGAACGGCTAGAGAGATTGTGATTAATATTCCCCATGAGTTAATGCAGGGCGACCAAGCCACAGGCAAAATGCTGGCTTATGAGTTTGCCAGTCAGTTAAGTGAAAAATATCAAGTAGCGGTTGATGTGGCAGTTCATGCACCCGATAAGCAGGGAGATAATCGCAATTTTCACGCCCATTTGCTTTTGACAACAAGAAAAATTGAGCAAGACCGACACGGCAACATCAAACTGACCGACAAATCTCAGCTTGAGATGAGCAATACCCAGTTAAAACAGGCAGGGCTATTATCCAATCAAGATGAACTCAAAGAAATCCGTAAGGCGTGGGCGGACTTAACCAACGAATATCTAGCCGAGCATGGCATAGATGAGCGTATCGACCACCGTAGCCACAAAGACAGGGGGCTAGACACTCTACCAACGGTTAAAATGGGTTGGCAAGCCACCGAACTGGAACGCCAAGGCATACGCACAGACGTGGGCGACAAAAACCGAGATATCAAAGCCTATAACACCAATCTTGTGCAACAAAAAATCCTAGCCAGTGAGATAATAATTCAGCAAACGCTCAAAAATGCGTCTAAAACGTCCATAGAGCCACACGAAGGTGTTTCATCTAGGGTAACACCAACTACCCCTATAAAATCGCAACAGAGTGAAATTAGAGCGCCTAGCGTTGATGTTAAAATAGATGTTTCCCAACACCCACAAAAATTACCAACGAATGAACAAGATTGGCGGTCACAGTATGAAGCGTGGAAAGCCCAAAAAAATATCCCTGTGAGTGAGCAGACAACCCAACCGCCCAATGCCCTGCAAACGCTTGAGCAATCCGCCATGAGCAAGTATGAGCAATGGAAAGCCGAGAAAGCCCTTGCAGAGA
>LR733356.1:0-5871 GCA_902506225.1 Enhydrobacter sp. 8BJ
TGATATTGGTTTAGTCGAAAGGTGATAAATCGCCATAATGTTTATTTTTCTTTTGTCTTTTTAAAAAAATCGCCTTAGGGGTTTTGTGGGGGTTGCAAGGGGGAACGCCTGCCGAACTTGAAAACTTGGGATAATGTAGCTTGCGGAATTATAACAAAGTTTTCGTAAGTTCGCACTTCGTGTTATTTGGTGATAGGTGAATCCGTGTTATAATTGGCAATATTTCAATGAAAGGCAGTGGTTATGGCGGATTTAGAACAGCAGTTAGCACAGCTGGAACAAAAGACAGCAAGGTTAAAGGATAGAATTAAGAGACAAGATACTGCGGAAAAGGTGGTGATTGGTGGGATGATGTTGGCTTATGCTCGTAAAAGCCCTACCAATGCAAAACGCTTGCTTGATATTATGCATAGTGAGTTAAGGGAGCAAGATTTAAAGCGGGTTGATAGGGCTAAAAATGAGTTGTCTTTAATCGTTGGTAATAATGAATTGGCAAATGCTAGTCACAATCAGTTTGCTAATTAGTGGGTGAGTAGCCTTCACTGATTAGATAAGGCATATAACTGGATACTTTGCTGATATCCCGTTGTAGTTCCTTAGATATTCTGCTGATAAAAGGTTTGGAATCTTCGCCAATTTTTGCAAATTTGCTACCAAAATTTGTGTTGTTGGCAAGTTTACTGGCGAAGTAGTCGGCTTGTTTTTGTGAGAGTAATTTTATTTCTTTGTCGGTCACTCCATTTACCCAGTCGATGGTGTCGGGGTCACGCTCAATTTTATGTTCAATCGCTTTAGCTTTTGGCTTAAACCTTAATTCTAAATGGGTGATTTTTCGCCCTGTTTTAAGCAAGTCATATTTAGCGGTATAGGGCGATTTTTCGTTTATCTCTTTGATTGCAGTATCAATAACATAAACCCTTAAATCTTTGGTTGCAGGGTATTTATCACCCAAATCTAAACGCTGTCTAAACTCCTTCAAGCCAATTTTAATAAATCCTGTTGCCTTAAATTGCATCATAAACTCAAATATTCTAAAGGAGTAAGCACTACTAAACCCCTTTACATCACTAAGCATATACTGGGTAAAATTGCTTTTTAATTCGGTCAGGTAGGGAATTACAGAACGAGAAAAGGTTATAGCTGCCAAAATACAATCATCTTCGTCAGGGTCTTCGCCAATCGTTTCAATAAAAAACTCTCTATTGTATTCAGCCCAATCTTTATCGTATTTCATGATGTCTTGAACCCATCGAGTTTTAAACTCTCCCTGTTCTGTTTTAATTGTCACATAGCGACTAAATAGACGGTCACAAGCTTCTCTAATTTCCCTATTAGCAGTTTTGGGATTAACACCCAAATTCACAAAATTTCTCTTAGAAACACAATAACCCACATTAGGGTCAATCGGTTCACCTTTGGGTATGCAAGCGATAGCAGACAAAATTAACCGCTGTTCGTTTGTCGTTAGCTGATAACCAGCTTCAATCAATGCGTTAGCCTTAACTACTAAATCCTTACTCATCAAAAAATCGCCTTAACTAAATAGGAATATAAATAATAATTTCCTAATAGGAAATTGTCAAATAATCTCCTATTTCAGCGTCAATCTCTCCTATTTCAGCGTCAATCTCTCCTATTTCAGCGTCAATCTCTCCTATTTCAGCGTCAATCTCTCCTATTTCATTCTCTCTATCCATTGCTGGTGGCGGTTTTCGTGGGGGTCTAAAAACCTTTAAAAACCTTTAAAAACTAAAAAAAGGGTATTTTAAAAAAATCTGTGGATAACTTAAAAATTCATCTTCTGTTTGAAGTACTTTTATTTTTTATTTTTTACGAAAAAATACTTAAAAAATTCGTCTTAGAAGAGAAAATTTCATAGGGTGAGTTAACAAAGCATACTTTTACATATGAATTCTTGATACTTTCGTTGCAATGTTTTATTTTGAAATAAATAACAAAAAAAGGGTTAGTTTGTCATGGAAATTAAAAAAATTATTATTGGCTGTGTACTTACACTTACTACTTCGATGGCAATTGCTTCACCAAATGAAAATGAATTTACCTTAGAATCTAGATTTTATGCAAAAAATTATGGAGTAAGTGAGCAAGAAGCTTTACGTAGATTAGCTCTTCAAAAATCTTCATATATAAAAATTGATAGATTGAAAAAGCATTTTGCTTCTCGACTAGCTGGGGTATACATTGAACATTTACCTACTTATAGAGTTGTTTTCTATTTAACAGGAGATTCACCAGTTAGTGACTTTTCTTTGAATATAGACAACCTATCACCAAATTCATATTCAGGAAAGCTAGTTCTACCAGTTCATATTAAAACTGGTGCAAAATTTAGTAAATTAGAACTTATTAACACTATGAATTTATATGCTTCTCAATTACAGAACCAATTTCCTGGTATTCAAGCTGTAGGCTTAGATGAAGTTAATAATAAACTTGATGTTATAGTTAAAGATAGTATAGGAACGCAAACTAGAAGTATATCCCCTCTTAATTCAACATTAAATAAAATACCTCTAAGTGTTACGTATACTGATGTACCTTTGAATCAAGCAGGAGATATTAGAGCATCAGAAACATTACTTATGAAAGATACAAGTAATACTCAACAATATAAAGTATGTACGAGCGGTTTTAATATAAAGGATTCAAATAATAACCTATTTAGTTCAACTGCTGCTCATTGTGGCAACTTTAATATTTCTCTTACAGATAGAAAAAACAATATTAAAATTCCATTAGTCTATTCAAAGGAATATTTTGATAGCTCAAGGGATTTTCAGGTAATGAAGCGTAGCAGCTCAAACGATAAAATATTACCTGAATTTTTCGCTATGGATAATGTTTCAAAGAAAGTTACAGGTCGTCGCCATAAAGATAGTACAAATGTCGGTGATTTAGTTTGTCACTTTGGCTATACTACTGGTTATAGTTGTGGGACGGTAAAAGACACTAACTTTAAGCCTTATGGTAATGATAATAAATGCGGGCCAAATGGAAACTCAGTCTGTTCAAGTACTTGGGTAAAAGTAAGTGGGAATGATTTAGATTGTTGGGGTGGCGATTCTGGAGGACCAGTATTCATGGGAAGTACTGCTGTTGGCCTGCTTTCAGTTGCTACGTATAAGTTTCCAGCTCCAAAACCACAACAGTGGAGTTCTAATTTAAAGGGACAGGGATGGTGTGGGGGTAAAAGTAACCCAACTGGTTATTTTGCATATATGTCTACTGATGAGATTTATAACGCTGGATATTCTCTAATATATGCTAATTAAATATTTGACAGCAATTTCCATGTGCTTAATATTATTAGAAGGCTGTAAGCAAGCACAACCAAATTCGTCTACGTCTCGTGGTAGTAAATCTAGTATTATTTTATTTTCTCAATCAATTAATAATCCAATTATATCAACAGTTGGCTATGATAATGATGAGCAAGAAGTAACAGTAAGAAAAGGGAGAGATAATTGTATATATTATGAGTTTAGAGAGGGTAAAGATAAAAAAACATTTTTACCAATACTAACCAATGGTTTTGCAACCTCTGAACAGCTAAGTGATTTTTATAATAAGAATATTAATAAAAATATTAAGGTAAGACATGGAAGTGTAATTGATAAACTCAATGAAAAGTTGCCTCAAAATAGTATATATTGGCTTTCTCAACCACCCTATAAACAATGTCAAGGTGTTTCCGAGGCAGTCTTTGATTATTCAACAATAAGTAAATATGAAATAAATAAAATAGCTGTAGACTCTAGTCAAAGACGTCAAGAAGCACAAAATATCGTTTCTTTAGTTTTTTATCCGCCTGAATTGGATATTAATTCAAGTGAGGCAATCAAGAAATGGAGTAAAAATTTAAAAGCGAAAATTATTTTAGAAAATAACTGTATATATATCGAAGATAAGAGTAAAAAAAGAATTTTTCCAATTTTTAGAATGCCAAAAGTAATTGTTTCTGATAATGGAGAAAATTTAATTATCAATAATCATAAGTTTAATTTTAATGAGTTTTATGATTTCACTCTCTTTGAAAAGATAAATAAGAATGATATAAATAGCTCTACTGCATTCAACTTTATTAAAACTCCATCTTCTAAATGTTTAGGAAGTAATTTTTCAGAGTTGGAGTACGTTATAGATATAAAATAGAGTGCAGAAAAATAATGTTAGAGGAATAAATGATGTTCCTATTATTTCCCCAACGCCCTTTGCCACGAATTGGGCAAACGACAATAAGCCGTCTTATCGCCTATTGAACTTTGCCCATAATTACATTGCTCAATCAGTACCTTCACACAAGCCACCCCATCACAGCGTTTAAAATCTGCCCCTATCTCACGCTCTACCAAAGCAAGCTCCGCCCTACGTTCTTTGACTTCCTCTAATGACGGAGTAAACCACAGGGTAAATGCCATTATCAACAGAAACGATAAGATCAGACTACCGCCAATGATAGACATGGTCTTTAGTCCTAACGTTTCTTGTATCTTGCTTGTGGCGTTATTCACCACCGCTGACGAATCTTCCAGTAGCTTGATATAATCAAAGGTCACACGACTGGCATCGTTCTGTAAATCGCTAATCCCTGCATGAATACCCCTATCAACCCCACGTCTCACCTGTTGTTCGAAGGGCAACCCCAGGCTTTGATGAACCGTCGAGTTTACCCCACGCAATACCGCCGCCTCTAACTCCTTGGCAGACTTTAAATTCTCATCTTTTAAGCCCTTGATGGTCTCAAGTTGTTTTTCAACCGTGTTTGCTAATTGGCTAATCTGTTCAGTTTGTGCGGTAATAACCGCTTGCTGTTGCTTGGTCTGTTCTACCAACTGCTCGATAGTCGCCATCATCATAAACAGGCGTTCATCATTATTCATGCTCATGGGCTAAATCCTATGTCATTATCGTATTTGGGGGTGGGCTTTGTTTGGCTCTTTTCTAACTGACGTTGCCGTTCGGCTTCTCGCTGTGTCTGTTTCTCTGCAAGGGCTTTCTCGGCTTTCCATTGCTCATACTTGCTCATGGCGGATTGCTCAAGCGTTTGCAGGGCATTGGGCGGTTGGGTTGTCTGCTCACTCACAGGGATATTTTTTTGGGCTTTCCATGCTTCATATTGTGACCGCCAATCTTGTCCATTTGTTGGTGATTTTTGTGGGTCTTGGGGATTATCTAATTTAACATCAACATTAGGCGGTCTAATTTCGCTTTGTTGCGATTTTATAGGGGTGGGTGGTGTTACCCTAGCTGAAATATCTTTGTGTGGCTCTATGGAAGTTTTAGACGCATTTTTGAGCGTTTGCTGAATTACTATCTCACTGGCTAGGATTTTTTGTTGCATAAGATTGGCATTATGGGCTTTGATATCCCTGTTTTTGTTGCCCACGTCTGTGTGTATGCCTTGACGCTCCAATTCGGTGGCTTGCCAACCCATTTTAACCGTGGGTAGGGTGTCTAACCCCCTATCCTTGTGGCTACGGTGGTCGATACGCTCGGCTATACCATGCTCGGCTAGATATTCGTTGGTTAAGTCCGCCCATGCCTTACGGATTTCTTTGAGTTCATCTTGATTGGATAATAGCCCTGCCTTTTTTAACTGGGTATTACTCATCTCAAGCTGTGATTTGTCGGTCAGTTTGATGTTGCCGTGTCGGTCTTGCTCAAGTTTTCTTGTGGTTAAAAGCAAATGGGCGTGGAAATTACGATTATCGCCTTGCTTATCAGGTGCATGAACTGCCACATCAACCGCTACTTGATATTTTTCACTTAACTGACTGGCAAACTCATAAGCCAGCATTTTGCCTGTGGCTTGGTCGCCCTGCATTAACTCATGGGGAATATTAATCACAA
>LR733366.1:0-1431 GCA_902506225.1 Enhydrobacter sp. 8BJ
GGTTTACAAATTGCATGATGATGAAATTGAACTACACCACCTCAAAACACATTCAGAACTATTTGGATGAAATTATAATTATTTAGGTATTTACTTAAATAATTATATAGGTAAATAAGTATTTACTTATGAAGTATGATTATAGTAACACGTTAAATCCAAGCAAAGGATTGATATGGCGGATTGTCCATATCGATAATTTACTGTGGATATTTGCCAACGGTCTACACAGTGGCAATAGCCCTATTCAATCGCCTAACTGGCAGCATATCGGTAACCCTGAGCTTATCCAAAAACGTGCCAAACATCCTGTTCCAGTAGGACCACAAGGCTATCTCAATGATTATGTGCCGTTTTACTTTACCCCATTTTCGCCCATGTTACTTAATATAAAATCAGGTCGCGGTGTGATGCAAAGACCCATGCAAGATATCGTGATTTTGGTATCGTCTATTGATGCGGTAGAAAGCCATCATTTGGACTATGTTTTTACCAATAGCCATGCTTATTACCAATGGACTAATTTTTTTACTGACAAACAAGACCTAGACCAAATCGATTGGGCATTATTGCAGCGCCGTGATTTTAGCCGTGATCCCAATGACTTGGCAAAATTTGAGCGTTATCAAGCCGAATTTTTGATTTATCATCATTGCCCCATATCAGCAATTATCGGTATCTGTTGTTATGATGACAACGTCAAACAAAGCATTCAACAATTAATCAATACGTCTGGCATTACATTGGATGTATATAGCCGACCCAACTGGTATCTTTGATATGATTACATACACCCAAGGTAATTTACTTGAATCAAATGCTCAAGCTTTGGTTAATACCGTCAATACCGTCGGTGTGATGGGCAAAGGTATTGCGTTAATGTTTAAACAACAATTTCCCGAAAATTTCAAACGCTATGCCAAAGCGTGCAAATCAGGGGATGTGAAAGTCGGTGAAATGTTTGTGGTTGAAGTTAGTACCTCATCGACTCAACACTCACAGTTACAAGCACAGCCTCAGCATAAGCAAAGATGGATAGTGAATTTCCCAACCAAACAGCATTGGAGAGCTAAATCAAAAATCGAATGGATACAAGCAGGACTGCAGAATTTGCGACAATGGTTAATTGATAATCATGTCGAATCGATAGCTATTCCCCCATTAGGTGCGGGTAATGGCGGACTGCCCTGGCAACAGGTAAAACCCCTTATCGAACAAGCCTTGGGTGATTTACTAAATATTGATATTCAAATTTTTGAACCATCAGATAGTTATCATAGCGTTGCGACTGCACCCACAACTGACAGTCTCACCCATGCCAGAGCCTTGTTGTATCAAGTGATTGACCGTTATTGGGTGCTTGGTATGGAGTGTAGTTTGCTTGAAGTGCATAAGCTGATGTGGTTTTTGCAACGAGCGATTGAGCGTCAT
>LR733365.1:0-1072 GCA_902506225.1 Enhydrobacter sp. 8BJ
CCCGTTGCGATTAAATGAGCGTCAAACTCAGGTTTGAATTGCTGATAAAAGTCGTCAATATGGCAGTATAGTTCGGTTAGGTTGTCCATGTAAGAAGTCCTTGTTGTGAAGTTTGTCTTGGTAAACTCACTTTAGCAATTTTGGGCTTCTTTTTTTATCTTTTTTTGAGCGCTTATCCCGAATTGGGGTTAAATATCAAATGCAACAATAAACAATAAATGACGAGAGGGTATGTATGAAACCTGATAACCATAACTTAACTTTTAAGCAGCATAAATTGTTTGGTGCGCTTATCCTACTGACAGTGACATCGTCGTTATTTGCTTGTAGCGAAACCAATACCACTGCTGCAACCACAGCGACTGTAGAGACGGCAACAGACAGCCAGAATTCAAAAGTCCAAACGCCTAAAACGGTGACTCCGAGCGCTAGCAGTAACAGTGATGCGCTGAGAAACGTCTCTGCGACGGTTTATAAAGATGCCAATTGTGGCTGCTGTAAAGAGTGGATTAGCCATGCCGAACATCACGGTATGACTGCGACGGGACAAGATGTCGCCGACTTAGCGGTATTTAAACAGCGCTACGGCGTGCCTAATAATATGCGCTCTTGTCACACCACGGTCACGACCGATGGTTATGTATTCGAAGGTCATGTGCCTGCCAAATATATAGCCCAGTTTTTAGCCAATCCGCCAAGCGAAGCTATTGGCCTTGCCGTACCCGGTATGCCAATGGGTAGCCCCGGGATGGAGTACCAAAATAAATTTTCACCTTATCAAGTGATGCAAATCAACAAAGACGGTAGCACAGCGGTATATGCTGAGGTTGATAGCGCCAATGCCCAGTTATAGCTGAAAAGGATGATTTTTACTGTCCATCGCTAACTTATTAATAACCCCAGTTCGGGATAAGCGCTCAAAAAAAAGATAAAAAAAGAAGTCCGAAGTTGCTAAAGTAAGTTTACCAAGACAAACTTCACAACAAGGACTTCTTACATGGACAACCTAACCGAACTATACTGCCATATTGACGACTTTTATCAGCAATTCAAACCTGAGTTTGACGCTCAT
>LR733364.1:0-6958 GCA_902506225.1 Enhydrobacter sp. 8BJ
AAAAAAAGGGCGTAGTTTTTAGTGAGTGCTTTATTTTTGAGAATAACAAGAAAATTATTCTTGATAGGGAACGAGTCTGGAACACAGCAGAGAAAGTAGAAAAGAGAATCGACGCACGCACGGCAAGAGAAATTATTATTAATTTACCGTATGAGTTGGATGAGATAAACCGCGCCGAGCTTGTGCAAGAGTTTACAGAATACCTAGCTAAAAATTACAACGTAGCGATAGATTTTGCTATTCATGAACCAAGTAAGGATGGCGACCAAAGAAACCACCACGCGCATATTTTAATGACTACTAGACGAGCAGAGCTGGGCGAAAATAATTCATTGGTATTGGGTGAAAAGACTAACCTAGAACTATCTAACACAAAGCTAGGCAAGTTAGGTTTACCTAAAACCCAAGACCAAATAACCGCTATTCGCAAAACCTATGCAGACATGGCAAACGACTATTTAGAATTTTTACACATTGACGATCGTATAGACCACCGCAGTTATGCCGAGCAGGGTATAGACAAACTACCTACCAAAAAATTAGGTAGTAAAACAGTACAGGCGGAACGAGATGGAATCGAAACGCCTAAGGGCGACTATAACCGACTTGTATTTGAAATTAATGTAAAAAGAGAGGAATTAAAATTATATGAACGACTCGATATCAGACTTGACCGATCAAATATTTTCATTGAACAAGCGGATAAAATCATTGTGGCAGACGAACAGCGATCTCAAAGAAACAAACAACGAATTGTTAAAACAAATAAAAGAATTGAGTCAAGTAAACAGCAAATTGACAGCACAGAACGAAAAATTAGCGAATATTTTGAGTCAATTAACCGACCAAAACCAATAGCACCAATAGCACCTGGTTTCACTACACAACAGCCAAAAAACACCCCTACTCCACCCCAACAGGTGGCGCAGGAACAGGCGCAAAAACCGCTAACCGCTTATGATCGCAAAGTTTGCGATATTTACCCATTTAAAGCAACCAATGCTTACTATCAACCGCAGACAGTACCAACGATCGAAACGCTTATGGAACGTGAACAGCCGATTTATTTAAGGTTTGTTAATAAACAGGGTAGAGAAATCGATCCCAACAACCGAGATATGCTATCACTAGAGAAACGCATTTTTGATACGTTTAGAACGCTTACAGACAAAACAACGCATAAATTAAAAGAAACTCATTCTTTTGTGAAAGACTACCTAACAATGACAATGAATGAGTTTACAGCACGTTACAAGCTAGATTTAACCCAATATGATCGAAATGATATTGAACGCAAGCACAATAAAATTCTTGAAAATGAACGCTATGAAAATATTATGAATAAGCCAAAGTTGACCCCAACCGCTACCAATGCTCACGAACAGCCAAAGCCTAAAATTTAGGCTTTGCTTTTATTTTTTAATAGATTTTCAAATTTGCTTAAAAATTCATCCGCTTTTTTTTGTCTTTCCACCATATCCACCACAGGCACAGGATCGGCTGGCACTACTTCAACCGCTTTTTGTTGTTGTGGTGGTGCAGTTGGTACAGGCTCAACCGCTTCAACATAGTTAAATTTAAACCCCAATTGTTCAAGATAAGGCTTATAAAAAGCACGTTTTTCAGCACTAGACTTTAATTCTTTTGCAATTCTCATTGCATAGTGTTCGTAATTACTTTCTTTGCTATATTTGCCCAATTCTTGCACTTCAGAGAGTTGGCGAGAAAAGAATGTTAGTTGACTTTCAGTTATTGTGTAATCACCATTAACAAGTTTTTCTTTTTTAGCTTTTTCAGTAAATGTGAACTCAAACCCTGTGATAATACGACCCCTTTTTTCTTGAGTGTATTTGACTTTCAGATTGGTATTATCGTTAATCTGTTTAACTGCTAAATCTAAGACGCGCATTTTGAAATTACCCATTGTTTTGTATTCGCTATCGAGCAAACCTAAGCGAAAGCGCAGCTCCTCAAGTGTTATTTTTAATTTACCTGTACTTTTAAATTGCACTAAAAACTCATAGAGTCTCATTGCGTAACGACTTTGCAAGTTTCCGACTTGCTCAATTTCATACGTTGTAAAACGTTTTTCAAGTTCTACTAAATAGGGAATAATTGCGTATGAAAACATGAATTTTACTGTAGCTTCATTTTCGACATATTCAGCACTTTGCGTAAAACGCTCATATCTCACTACCAAATTACCCTTGTTATTAGTGTATTTATACCCCCATTCGGCTTCATACAAGCCTATAACTGCTGCTTTTAGTGTTCTATATGCTGTTGTTTTATCAACATTAAACGCTTGCATATAGTCTGAAGCGTGTATTTCTAATTCTTTATTCATTAGTTGCTCGGCAGTATCACCCACTTCACGAGCTTTTAGAATAGCAAGCAAAATAAGTCTTTGCTCCACTTCGTTGAGTTTATGACTGGCTTCTATTAATGCGTTGTCTTTTACTATTAAATTATTCATTTACAAAACCTTTCTATTTTTTTTCATCCTAGCTCCAAATTAATTTATATACAACTGCTTTTTAATGTATAGAAAAGGTGCATAAACGTATATTTGAAGGTGTATAAACGTATATGTTTGGGTGCATAAACGTATATTTGAAGGTGTATAAACGTATATTTATCCAGCCCGAAATCCGCTACTAGACAGGCTTTACAGGGTGCTAAAAATAAAAAAAATATTTAAAAACTAAAAAACAGATTTTTTTTGAAAAATTATTTTTTTATTCTTTCAAAATTGAAATTGTGAGAAAGATCTGAAGCCATTGCTTAAAGCAGAAGTGAATAAAATCCGACACAGAACGCAATCAGAGCTTCACAGTGATTTTTTAAACCAAATCTGGTACGAATGTACTACCCAAGAATTAAACACGCTCAAAACGCTTTAAAATGCGAAATAATGATATGTATTAAGAATGAGATATTTTCGCAACCGCACCCTTGCTCCCTCCATTGGTTTTCGCACCCGATAAACGCCCGATTTTTCGACCGAGCCACCGAAAACGCCCAAACAAACAGGCTTTTAGATAACTAATGTATTTTTTACATGAAAATACATAAATATTATGTATTGTATTGTACTTTGTATTATAATACAAAGTACAAAATACAGTTATTTAATACAATTTTTCATACAATGGAGTACAAAAAATGGCTATCACTAGAGAACAGATTTTAGAAACCGCCAGTCGCTTACAGGCTCAAGGCATTAAACCAACTCAAACAAATGTACGTGAAGCGTTGGGGGGTGGCTCATTCACTACTATTGCTGAAGCATTAAGGGAGTGGCGAGCAGATCAAGACCAAACCGCACAACTACAACAGGTCGTTATTCCTAGTGATATCACAGACCGCACCCAAGTGCTAATTGCTCAAGTCTGGGAAACCGCCCAAACCTTAGCAAACGACAGGCTTGTTAAGGAACGTGAAGCACTTGAACACAAAGAAGCATTGATTAATGCAGAGATTGACGAAGCAAACAAAGTCATTGAAACACTTGAGAATGAGCAAGCAGAGCTAACAGCACAGCTAGACACGCTCACTAATGATAATTCTTTGTTAAATGGTAAGAATAACGAGCTTGAGAGCTTTAATAATTCACTTAACACACAGCTAACAACAGAGAAAGCACGTTCTCACCAATTACAGGGTAGATTAGACGAACAGATAGCGAAAATTGAGCATTTAACAGCAGATTTAGCAACTGCCACAGCTACTGCTACCAATGCCACCAGTTCAGCACAGGAACACGCACAGCGAGCGGATAATGCTATAGCAGAATTGCAGGCGGTTAATATTGAAAATGCTAAGTTAATTGGTAAATCTGACACTTTAGCCGAACAACTAGCAAAATCTGAAGCATTGACCGCCACCCAAGCCGAAAAAATTACTTCACTTTCAGCACAGGTGGCACGTTTGGAACAAATAGAGAAAGAGAACGCAGAATTAAAGCGAATGATCGAAAACAATAGAAAAGTTGATGATAAACAGCAATCACTATTAGACCAACCACAAGACACCCCTGCGAAGTCACGAAAAACACAAAAAGCACTAAATAACGATAATTAGATTTTTTATAGTTTTATCGTGAGCAAAAACCATCAAAAAAGCCACAGATTTTGTGGCTATTGGTTATTCATTAATAACAAGTGTTTTTAACGAAAAACTTTCCTAAAAACTTAATGCAATCCATCATAAATAAACGCATGACGATGGTTGTTACCTTTACCAAAATTGGTAAAGTGTTCATGGTCAGCAGGTAAGTCATCATGGCTATGGGTATGTGGGATATCGGTTTCTTTTTTCCAAACCACTATGGCAGTTACTAAGGCTATTAAGGCTAAAATTGCCATCGGTAAAAACGCATTGATTGTGCCTAAATGACTACTTAGCCACCCTACCAAAGGATAAGTAATCAACCAACACGCATGAGAAAAGGCAAATTGGGCAGCAAATAACGCTGTGCGGTTCTCTGAACTTGCTGACTTACGAATCAATCGACCTGTGGGCGTTTGCGAAACTGAGTAGCCAATACCTAACATAAACCATAATGCCAATAACCAGTTATAGCTTGTTAAAAACACCCCTGCAAATAAACCTACTACCAATACGGTTGTACCGCCTATCATCACTAAACGGTCATTAAATTTATCAAGCACTTTGGGCAAAGTAAAGGCTGCCAACATTGACCCTAGACCAAATAACCCAAATGCCCAAGTGGTAGCGTGTTCGGTCAATTTGAAGGTAGATTGTACCAACACAACGGTATTGACAATCACCATTGCACTAGCAGATGCAATCGCTAAATTTAATGCTAATAAGCCTTTTAAGCGTGGCGTATGAAAATATATAGTTGCCCCTTGCTTAATGCGAGCCAATACGCCAGTCACTTTAGATGGTTTAGCAGTTGGTAATTGGGTCGTTATCACAAACAAGGCTGAACCAATAAAGCCTAAGACCGTACCTAAAAACAAGTTGTGATAGCTAATTACTGTGAGTAACAAACCTGCTAACATCGGGCTGATAATATTTTCTAAATCTGATGCCAACCGAGATAGTGATAAGGCATTGGTATATTCTTTTTCATCGGGTAATACGTCTGGTATCACCGCTTGAAAGGTCGGGGTAAAGGCAGCCGATGCCGATTGTAAAATAAAAATGAGTAAATAAATTTGCCAAATTTCTGTTACGAAGGGTAAGAAAAGGGCTGTACCTGCTCGGATAATATCGAGTGTCACTAACACCTTTTTTCTAGGCAACCGTTCCGCATAAGCCGAAGCGACAGGGGCAACCATAATGTAAGCAATCATTTTAATGGCTAAAGCAATGCCTAGAACTTGTGCTGCTTTATCTTTGGCTAAGTCATACGCTAGTAAAGATAAGGCAATGGTAATTAAGCCTGTACCAATCAAAGCAATCACTTGGGCTAAAAATAAATGCCGATACGTTCGATGTTTTAAAATCTCAAACATAATAACTTCCTAATCAAATTTTCATTGACTATATTATATCCTATATCCCCCCATATAGGATATTAATGTTAAATCACTATTTGATGATAAGACACAGTATAATGTATGTAAGGAGTAAATTATGACAGCGACCAACCACACTGAACATGACCATTTACATGAAAGCCATCCTGCGATTATTAATCGTTTAAAAAGGGCTAAAGGGCATTTAGAAACTGTTATTGATATGCTTGAGCAACATCGCTCTTGTAACGATATTGCTCAACAACTTCATGCGGTTGAGAAATCCATTAATAGTGCCAAACGCGTATTAATTACTGACCATATTGACCATTGTATGGATGGGATTTTGGATAGTGAGAGTCCAAAAAACGCTATTGAGAGTTTTAAGGATATAACTAAGTATATATAATAATACTTATTGAGTAAGCTATCACTACTTCAATAAAAACAATCCTTTTGCTTTAAACATTGGTCATCCTTTTGCTTTAAACATTGGTCATTGCATTGTTTAAAAAGTTTGTTTGTTGTTGCTCACCTCGAACACCAACCACCCCAACATCATCAACCATATTAGAATTTTCTTGAGCATTTTCTTTTTGCTCATCTTGAATAACTGCCGTAGTTGGATCAAGAAATTCATTCAATTCAGCAATAATTGGTTTAAGTCTATCTAAATCATTTTTGCGTGTTACATTCTCATCAATCCATGCCAAAGTCATTTTTGTTATGTCTTTATTTTTGCGAGCAAGTGATAACAACATTCCACCAATAACTACCTTTTGTGCAGTGTCCTCTGACTTAGCTTTTTTCTCAAGTCTTGCTATTTCATCTCTTAAATCATTAATTTTTTGTTTTATATCAGCCATACCAACCCCTTACTTTTAAACATCATATATATAATAAATCTTTTAAAATCAGTAACTTGCAATAATTTAAAGCTGAGTATATCATCCACCTAGACCGCCAGCAAGTACCAAATTTTCACCCAACCATAGCGATCTAAACCCTGATAAGGGCGAACTTACGACTTCACAAATGTTTACTTTCACTAGCGTTACATTAAACATTCTTAGAAGTCAGTTCGGCAGGTGGGATAAAACTCCCCCTTGCAACCCCCTAACCAATTCAAAGTTTGCCGTCTATATGACATTGCAAACCTTGAATTGGTTAAAAGCCAAGACCCCAAAAACCACTACAGGACAAAATAACAAAATGGCAATTTTTCACCTAAACACATCAACTATAAGTAGAAAGTCTGGCAGAACGTCAACCGCTGCTGCTGCGTATCGTTGTGGTGGCATTTTGTATGATGAACGCACAGACAAAACGCATGACTACAGTAAAAAAAAGGGCGTAGTTTTTAGTGAGTGCTTTATTTTTGAGAATAACAAGAAAATTATTCTTGATAGGGAACGAGTCTGGAACACAGCAGAGAAAGTAGAAAAGAGAATCGACGCACGCACGGCAAG
>LR733373.1:0-1354 GCA_902506225.1 Enhydrobacter sp. 8BJ
TTCCTGATCGCTGCGAACGCGGCACGTGACACGGGCGCAATGGAGCACGAGATCGTAGAGACTGGAATATACGTGGGTGTGGCACTTCTCAACAGCCTGCAGCAGCGGATGCTCGCACAGCTACCTCCCCGCTGGCACACATCGTGGAAGCGATTCCTCGAGTGGCACAGCAGCTTGGAGGATCTCGCGCCCCATCAGTGGGCGCGACTCACGATCCTCAAGGGGGCCAGCGCTGAACATCCGCCTCTGGACAAGATGCATGAGGCGCTGCGGGTGGTCGAAGAGCATGCGGGCAAACCTCTGAGATCTGATGAGGTGTCGATGTGGAGCGAGCAGGTGACAATTCTCGATCGTTCGCATGCCCTCAGCCTGCCGTGGGAGCTGTTCTCGGAGGGGTTTCTCGCGGACCGAAACGTGGAACTGACGCGTATGTACGACGGCGGCCGGGACGTTATGGTGTGGCTGTTCGCGTCCCCGGTTGGTTTGCCGGGAGTGGCGTTCTTCAACATCAGCGCGACAACGAACCGAGGGCACGGATGGGAGGATCCCCAACCCAGGGCTATGCGCCTGGCTGGGTTCCCGGAGCACGACCCGACCCGCGATGCTTTAGAAGTTCCCGCCGGCTGGTCCGTCAGGCTCGCCGGCGATGAGCTGTGCCTGACGGATGCGGATGAGACCCGTTGGCTGACAATCGACCTGACGGACTTCGAAATGTCCAAGATCTGGCGAGAGCAGTTTCGGCGGGCGCGGTTCCTACACGTGGTCTACGGCGATCTTGGAGGTGCTCGCATTGAGGAGCTGCTTGGTCTCCCCGATCAGGCGGCCGTCACAATTGATCGCCCTCGACGGTGGTGGCGCTGGCCTAAATGAGGGCACCCCTATCCGGTGTGCTCGAGGACAACATGAACGGCCTATGTCGAGAGACCTGCCCCTGCCTGGAGGCATCGAGGTCGTACTGCCAATATCCCGCCCTGCAAAGTCTTCGCCGTGAAGGTCGAGCGAGGGGGAGTACGGGCGATGCCGATGCCCAGACGACACGGACGTCGCTCCCGCCGGCTTCTCCATGACTGCCTACGTGCCCGATCCTCGACGGGTCCTCCGTCCCTCCGACCTCGCTCTCGGTGTCTCCTGCAACCTCGCTTTCCGGATCAAGGGCACGCCCAGTCGGTCATCGTCCTCCGAGGTCGGTGGCACCGGTAGGGCTCCAGGATCCGGGCCGGAGGACATTCACGTGTTAGGTTGTGCACAACCTAATGGAGCACAACGTGAAACTGACCAGCTGGATCGACCTCGTCACCGGTGGGCTGTTCGCCAGGTACGGCATCAGCACGGTTCGCCGCACGCCGCTGCGCGC
>LR733372.1:0-1506 GCA_902506225.1 Enhydrobacter sp. 8BJ
CCTCGCAAGTATTCAACTCGCGTTTGAGACCGCTCATATCGTCGTCGCTGCGATCCATTCACACGACCCCAGTAACGACGCCATCGACCCCCCGCCGTACCTGGTCGAACTCGCACGCGACGCAGTTGATGCCGGCGCGAACGTGGTGCACATTCACGGGCCACACCGTGTGCGAGGCATCGAACTGCACAACGGCGCGCCGATCTTGTATTCGCTCGGCTCATTCGTGTGGAACCACGCAGCCCAAGCGGAGGTGCCACGAGACCTGTTTGAGAAGCACCAAGCCGACGCGGAAGCGATCACGGGGCCGGAACTCATGGCCGCGCGCCAGCAGGCCTACTTCGGGTCCTCTGATTTCGCCGTAGGACTCGCGGCGACATGCACGTTCAATCGCGCCGCACTGCGTCGCGTCACGATCCGACCGTTCAGCCTTCAAGGCTTCCAATTTGGCGCAGACGCCGGGCTGCCGGCTGACGCTGACGAAACGACTGCAGCAACGGCGCGTCGAGATGTGGCCGATATGGGCGCCCTCTTCGGCACTGACGTCGTCATCGACGGCAACGCTGGGACCATCACCGTCCGAAAGGATCACACATGACGTCCAACCCTACGCCTGAAGCCGCGGATCAGCTCACAGAGCGGTACTCCAGGCACGCACTCCTGCGCGGTTTCGGAGAGCAAGGACAGACAAGCCTCAACAACGCACGGATCCTCGTGATCGGAGCAGGAGGTCTTGGATCTCCGGCACTTCTCTACCTAGCTGCCGCAGGTGTGGGGACTCTGGCGATCATCGATCCCGACACGGTGGACTTGAGCAACCTGCAACGGCAGGTCGTCCACGCGACAGCGTCGGTCGGCATGTCGAAGGTTGATTCCGCGGCCGCTACTCTCCGCGCATTGAACCCCAACGTCGCTGTCGTCACCTACAACGAAGCGCTCACTTCTGAGAACGCATTAGACCTGCTCAGCCAGTACGACGTCGTTGTTGACGGGGCAGACAGCTTCGCAGCGCGGTATCTGACAAGCGATGCTGCCACGATCACTGGTATCCCTCACGTCTGGGGATCCGTCCACGAGTACTCGGGCCAGGTGAGCGTGTTCGACGCGGCCGGCCCCAGTTACCGCGACCTCTTCCCGATCGCGCCGCCGCCCGAGTTCGCGCCGACGTGCAGCGAGGCTGGAGTATTGGGCGCGCTCTGCGGCGTGATCGGAGCCACCATGGCCATGGAAGCGATCAAGCTGGTTACCAGTGTCGGACAGACGCTCAGCGGTCGCCTGGCGATCTACGATGCTGAAACCGCCCGGTGGCGTGAACTCGCGATCCCGGTCGACGACGCCCGCGAACAAGTAACCGCACTCGGGGACTATCAGGATGTGTGCGCGGTCATTCCATCGCGGATTCTCACGATCGAGGAAAACGCGCTTCGTGCGCGGCTCGGTTCATCCGCGGTGGTGCTGGACGTCAGGACTCCCCAGGAATTCGCCGCAGGACATATTCCAGGCACC
>LR733371.1:0-6147 GCA_902506225.1 Enhydrobacter sp. 8BJ
ACCAAAAAAATAATAACAACGAGTTAAACAATTTAGCCTTATTGTCAGAGTTAGCATTGATTCGCCAAAGCCTTGACCAACTCAAAAATGAGTACACACACAAGGGGCGAACTAATGATTGTTAAATTCTTCAAGCGTGGGGGCGTGACTGATAACAAGTTTTCAACTGGTGGTGAATCCGCAAAAAATTATTTGCTTAATGAAAGGGTACAACAAGGCACAGCTCAACTTCTCAAAGGCGATCCCGAAGAAACCACAGAGATCATAAACGGTTTAGGATTTTCAAAAATATTTACTAGCGGTTGTTTATCGTTTGATAGTGAAGAAAGCAAAAAGATTGATGACGAATTAAAGCAAAAGTTAATGAATGATTTTGAGCGTAGTTTGTTTGGTGACTTTGACCGCAGTCGCATAAGTGGCTACTGGGTAGAACACACGGACAAAAAAAACGAGAAAACAGGCGAACCAAGATTAGAGCTTAACTTTGTTTTTGCCAATGTTGATCTAGAAACAGGTAAAAATTTACCAGTTTACTATCACAAAAACGATCTAGGGCGAATCAATGATTTTAAAGATTTAACAAATCTAGTTTATGACTTGTCAGACCCAAATGCACCCGAGCGAAAGCAGACAAGCGTTATAAGTATTAACCAATCACAAAATCAGAAAGACTTAAAACAGGCGATTGATAATCACTTAATAGAATTAGCCAATCAAAATAAATTACCCAGCCATGACAGCGTTAAGCAAGCCTTGACCGATCTAGGGCTAGAAATCATAGCCATAAAAAAATCTTCAATATCCATCAAAAATCCCGACCCAGAAAAAACAAGACCGATCCGCTTAACAGGGGCATTTTATGAGCAACAATATTCAGCACTTAATTACATCAATAGAGCAGAAGACAGCCCAAGCCCAGCAGATCGCAACGCAAGAATTGACGAGATATCAGCAAGACTTGAAAGCCGTATCGCAAAAAGAACTAACGATCTTTACAGCAAATTGCGACCAAGAACGAGCAAAAATTCAGAGCCAGCTAGAGCAAAATTTGAGCCAGTGCAATTCAGCCCAAGACAAGATACAGGAACAGATCCAAGCGATTATCAACCTACCGACAATAACCCTTTATATACTGATTTGGGCGTTATTAAGCATAATTCTTTCGATTCTGATCCTAGCCTGGTCCATGCAAAAACTGCTAATAATTCTTTTAGTTATGGTGGTCATAGCCGTTTCATTGACCATATTTTACCTGGCTTACAGTCGCCAACAACTCAACAAAGAAATGGAATAAATAACAATGAACAACGAAATAATGCAGGCAGTACAAGCCACGCTGGAGCGAATGGAGCAAAGGCAAGAGCAAGTTTTAGAGAGTTTACAGACGCAATTATCAAATACATTGATGACTTTGAATTTGGAACAAAAGCGAGTATTAGATTATTTGACACGGCAGTCGCAAGCGAGAGATCAAGCGATCAGCAACTACGAAACGGAATTGAACAGACTAAGGCAGTCGCTAGGTCTAGCACACAGGGAAACAATAATAAAAGAATAAAAGCAGACACACAGCCCGAACAAGCACCCAGCCCGATTGACCACCCAACGCCCCCCACTGACGTGGGGAGCGAAAAGGATAATAGGGAAGTAGAACTGATGGAGTTTTACGGCTTAATGCCTACCCATGACGACACCCCAGCCCCAGCGCCCTATTCCAGCCCTAAGCTACAGGATTACGGCTTAATACCGCCGCCAAACGCCGATCAAATCATTATTGAAGGAGAGAAAAATGCAACTGGAAAAAGAGAGAATAATAAGCGACTTACACGTCATTAATCCGTATTCTCTAGGCGTTAAGAGTTTTGAAGATTTAGCACCTGGAGAGGTCTATGATCATCTAACGAACTTGTCAAAAATTAATGTAAATTTACAGGCTGTCGTTGTACTTAGAACCCTAAACATTTTTTTAGTTAATCAACTTAATAGAAAAAACATTTTTGCTCGAACAAAAGGTATAAAAGTTTATTATGAATATCAGTCAAAAGATTCATTCGATATCGAATTTTACAAGCCATTGATTAAAAAACGCTGTATTGATCCAGCAGAATCAATGACCCCAAAAACCCAAAAAAAAGTGTAAAAAATACTAAAAAATGTATTGCATAATGCAATACATTTGCAGTATAATAGCAGTACACAAACAACAAGGGGTAATAAAAAATGAGGGTCGAAACAGGTGGATTGGTTTTTGATGATGATGATAAAAGATGCACTATCATGGTGAAGGCAGCAGAACGAAATGATCAATTATCTTTTTTAGCTTGCGTAAGTTGTTATGACGTATCGACGGGTCACGCTAAGTGGTACTATGGGTTTACTGACAGACACTTGCTAGATTATGACGATGATACTAAACGCAAACACATAACATATATCATGCAGAGTGGAGGTAAGGTTTATTCCTTGCTTGAAGATTTGGAAAGTATGGCTGAATATCTTAAGGGGCTAAATCTAAATGAACACCAATAAAAAAACAGCCTTGACCGTCAGAATAGATGAGGATTTGTCGCAAGCCTTCAAGAAGGCTTGCGACGACAAAGGTTACAGCCAGAGCCTTATTGTTCGAGAACTAATAAAAAACTGGCTTTCGGAAAAAAAACAAGGGGATTTACTTCGTTGATTGTAAAGTTTTATTTAAAACATTTTTTTAATTTAATAATTGACAAATTTTTAAAAAGTGCATAACTATGCGGTTTTTAGTGATATTGCCAATAACCAATAAAAGGTTTAAACTAGAAAAAAACAAAAAGCCCATGCTGGGGAGCTGGGCTTTTTGGAACAACAACAATTTTTACTGGCGGGTAAAAATTCTAATACTAATTAATGTAGCAAGTTAATTATAGGGGTTTTTTATCTGCCTGTCAAAGCACAGGACTTTTTTATGGACTCTATAAAACCTTTCGATTTACCTTTATCACAGGTAGCACAGCCCCAAGACTACGCACACAATAAAGATTTAACGCTATTATCTCAACTAATCGATCCAAACCATATATTGAAAGATAAAGACCGCTTAGGCGTTTATCTTTACAACAGCGACAGTGCATTATCAAACCAAATAATAATAGATAAAGATACAATTAAGGTGCATAACTTCAATGCTGGCGGAATCACGATAGCACAGGGTGACGAGCTTTTTATTGTTGATGATATCGAACAAGCAACAGAACTTCATCATAACCTAGATTTGCTAAATCAAAGCCACAGCATTGTCATAGTACCGCCCCCAATCTATGACGTTACAATCAAAGAATACGCCCAAAAACAGCGAGTAACTATCTTTGCCCCATGTCACGAAAAAGCCCCACTCATCAAGGCTTTTCACTCTCAAAACGTGCGTTTAATATCATTAATTGACCCAGCATTTAATGACAATCTAAATACCTATAAAAGTTTTGCCGATTTTTTAGACGATAAAGACATAGTCCAGGGCATTATTGATTGCCGAATTGGTGACTTATCTAAAATCAAATTAGGCTCATTGCGTAATAATGTAGAACAAAAGCCTAGTAAATTTCCTATTGATAGCTTTCCACCAATAATCAAAAACGCAATAATTGCCCTTGCTCAACATACCCAATCAACAATAGAAATCGCCACAATGTCGATACTCGGAGCATTGTTTGCAATCGCTCAACGCCTTGTGTCATGCAGATTTACACACAATACAATAGCTATCGCTACGTATCTTCTAACTCAGGCTGAAAGCTCTACAGGAAAAACAGGCTGCCTAAAATTGAGCTATTATGCAATCGAAAAATTTATCATCAAAGCAGAACAAGAGTATAGAATTGAGCTTGAAGAATGGAATAAACAACTTGAAAAAATCAAAGATTCTAATGAAAAATTAGCCTTTCTAAGCGACAATCCAAAGCCAATGCACCCCGATTTTATTTCTGAAGATGCCACGATTGAAGCATTAATGAATAAATTTGTTGGTAAAGGCTGTCAGGATTTAGTTTGGCAGTCAGATGACGCTGGAATTGTGCTAGGTGGTCACAGTTTTAAGAGCGATAGATTAGCCAATGTTTTATCCGTTTTGACTGGTATTTACTCTAAACAGATAGCAACACGAACCCGCCTAAACAATGACGATGACGAAAAAAAACGCTGGTGCAATCTCACTATAGACTTAATGGGGCAATCAGCAGTTTTAGAGCCGATTTTGAGCGATCCACTTTATACCGCACAGGGCTTTTTAGCTAGATTTTTATTTGTTAAATCGCCCGACAATAGAGGGCATAGGGTTTGGAACAGTATAGAAAGACTAGAAGAAAGCCCCATGCAAGACCGAAGATTACTTGATTTTTGGCAACTTTGCGACCAACTTTTAGATCCTTTACCCACCCTTTACCCTCGCAACAACGACCCAACCAAAGATCACCGCTTTATAGTCGAGTATGACAGCATAGCAGTCCTTAAATACCACATTGACTACCAGCAAAAATGCGAATTGGAGCAACAGAACGGCAAACTTTATCAATTCGATAAAGAGATAGCTGGCAGACTGGCGGAAAATGCCTGTAAATTAGCTACGTTATTCGCTTTTTGTGAGCTAAGAACATCAACGACAGTACAAGACTATGAGCAAGCAATAGCGATAGTTGATTACTGTATGGCAGAACGTTTACGTTATTTCCAAGAGATTCAGGCAACACAGAAAAACGAGGCGGAGCTTATGGTTGATTGGCTGGTCAAATACTGCAAAGACAACCAAACCCAAGAGATCGGATACCGTAGTTTCATGCAAAAACTCACCCCTAAAAAACTAAGATTAAAAGACGTTTTTTGGAACAACCTTAATTTTCTTGCTGAAACTAACCACATTTTTATTGATGAAACCAATAAAAAAATAAATATAAATCCACAAATTTTAACCTAAATTTGTTTCCCAAACATTTGTTGCCCAAATTTTCAGAATTTGGGCTTTTTTCATTTTGTTTCCCACCTGTTTCCCCTAACACTCGAAAAGGGGGAAACAACTAAAAACCGCCACCAGTAAGGATTTCAGAAGATTTGTTTCCCTGTTTCCCCTGTTTCCCCTATTTCGGTAGAAAAGGGGCTAAAAAGGGCTAAAAAGGGAGCTATTAGTAAACAAATGTATATAAATATTTAAAAATATATTCCGTACCCCTAGAAACCGCAACAAAAACCGCCCATTTTTAAGGGAAATCGGACAAACAGGGGAAACAGGGGAAACAGGGAAACAAAACGCTATTTTATTTTTAAAATCAATTACTTATAGTGTTTCCCCTTTTTTTTAGCTAGGGGAAACAAGGGGAAACAAAACCAACCAATCACAAAAACAGATTTTACTTTTGCCTATTTCTCTTTTTTCGCTAAATGGTTAAATTGGTCAGTAAGCCGCCAATTCAGAGCAGAAAGGGTAAAAGCAGAGCGAGCCTTATTAGCCTTTTGGGTCAGAATGTCAGAATCGGAGCAGAAAACCCAATCAGAACAAAAAGGTCGAAAGGTGCAGAATGTCAATTATTAATTTAATCTAAATTATATCTTTAATTAGATTGATTGACAGCCATTCGATCCAGTAAAATCACCTCATCATAAAGTTCAGTCGTAAATGAGCAAGCACAGATAAAGCTATCTTTTTGGCTATCGCCAAAAATCTAGTTTATCTAGCTTGCAAAGGGGCAAAGCCCCCTTGACCCCCAACCGCCACCCAAAAAAATCCCACCTGTATGGCATTGGATTTTTTAGTGTGACGGCAAAAGCCAAAAGAATAATAAGAATGAAACGCACCAAAAAAATTATGCTTAGATTGTCCGAGTCGGAATATCAAAAAATTAGCGAGAACTGCCAAATGCCAATAGCTAGATTTATTCGTGAATCCGCCTTAGGTAATGCAGTCGTAAGACGAATTACACCGCCAAAAGTAGATCCGAAATTGGTTAGGCAAATTGCATTTATAGGTAACAATCTAAATCAGATCACCAAACTAGCGCACCAAAAAAATAATAACAACGAGTTAAACAATTTAGCCTTATTGTCAGAGTTAGCATTGATTCGCCAAAGCCTTGACCAACTCAAAAATGAGTACACACACAAGGGGCGAACTAATGATTGTTAAAT
>LR733370.1:0-7965 GCA_902506225.1 Enhydrobacter sp. 8BJ
CTCTAACATAGTGAGGCATAAATTCATTATACTTGGTCAATTTTAGACAATGAGTTAATTTCATGAATCATGCTGTACATAACAAATTGGTCTCTTTTATTTGGTCAATTGCAGATGACTGTTTAAGAGATGTTTATGTTCGTGGTAAATATCGTGATGTAATCTTACCTATGACAGTATTACGCCGTCTTGATAGTATTCTTGAGCCTACCAAACAAGCCGTTCTTGAAGAAGTTGAATTTCAAAAAAAGGATTTAGGATTAACTGAATTTGATGATGATGGCTTACGCAAAGCATCAGGTTTTGTGTTTTACAATACTAACAAATGGACACTCAAAAAACTTAAGGAATCAGCCAGCAATAATCAGCAATTGCTACTTTCCAACTTTGAGGAGTATTTAAATGGCTTTAGTGCTAACGTCAAAGACATATTAGTGCGGTTTAAATTACTTGACCAAGTTCGCCACATGGCAAATAAAAACGTTCTACTCGATGTTTTAGAGAAATTCGTTTCACCCTACCTAAATTTATCACCAATTGAGCAACGTGACCCACAAGACCAATTGCTGCCTGCTCTTAGTAATTTAGGAATGGGTTATGTTTTTGAAGAGCTGATTCGCAGATTCAATGAAGAAAATAACGAGGAAGCAGGGGAGCACTTTACCCCAAGAGAAGTCATTGAGCTAATGACGCATTTAGTATTTGACCCAATCAAAGATACACTACCTAAAACATTAACCGTTTATGACCCAGCGTGTGGTAGCGGGGGTATGCTGACCGAATCTGAAAACTTCATTCACGAAAAATACCCGCTAGACAATATGCAACGCACCATATTTTTGTATGGCAAAGAAATCAATGATGAGACTTACGCCATTTGTAAATCAGATATGATGATTAAGGGCGATAACCCAGAAAACATTCGGGTTGGCTCAACCTTATCAACCGATGAATTTACAGGAACGCAATTTGATTTTATGCTGTCCAATCCACCATATGGCAAAAGCTGGGCAGGAGAGAAGAAAAATATCTATGATACCGACGGCAAAACCGTTTCTGATACCCGGTTTATCGTTACCTTAAACGATTATTGGGGTAATCCACAAGTAGTAGATGCAACCCCACGCTCTAGTGATGGGCAGTTATTGTTTTTGATGGAAATGGTTAGCAAGATGAAATCGAGTAGGGGAGGGGAAAAAGGCTCTCGTATTGCATCAGTGCATAATGGCTCAAGCTTGTTCACAGGTGATGCTGGTAGTGGTGAAAGTAATATCCGCCGACACATTATCGAAAATGATTGGCTTGACGCAATTATCCAATTGCCGAACAATTTATTTTATAACACAGGTATCACCACTTACATTTGGCTGTTATCCAACAATAAGCCAAGCGAACGTCAAGGCAAAGTCCAACTGATTGATGCCAGTCAAATGTATCGCAAACTCAAAAAGAACTTAGGCAGTAAAAATAGCGAATTTAGCCCACAAGATATTGCCACGATTACCCAAACTTATCTTGATATGGCAACCATCCGTGGGCAGTTGGATGCTAAAGGCGAGCCAACAGGCATTGCTAGTCAAGTATTTGCCAATCAAGATTTTGGCTATCATAAGGTCAATATAGAGCGTCCTGACCGTCGTCACGCTCAGTTTACCACCGAGTCGATTGCCAAGTTGCGTTTTGATAATAGCCTAAGCGATGCTATGAACACGCTATATGAACAATATGGCGATGAGGTTTATCAAGTTGAGTTTTATACCAAGTACAAAAACGATTTAAAAAAATGGGCAGAATCTGAAGAGATGGGCTTAAGTTTGGCTCAACGCAAAAAAATTCTCGATAATGAGACTTGGAAAAACCAACTTGCCATCATGAACCATGCTAGAACGCTCTGGGAAGCGCTAGGAGACGTTTTATATACCGACTTTAATCTTTTTACCAAAAAGGTCGAGAACGTGCTTAAAACGCACGATATTAAGCTTAAAGCGAATGAGCGAAAACAAATTCTTGATGCGGTCAGTTGGTATGATGAAACAGGTGAAAAAGTGATTAAATCTATCACCACGCTAAAAGCCGATAAAATCCAAGCCTTATGCGAGCGATTTGGCTGTCAGCCTGAGCAATTAGCCGATTTTGGGTATTATCCTGCCCAAGATGTGGGTGTTGAGAATGCCAAGCCCGACCAGTATGTGATTTATGAAAGCAGTAGCGAATTACGAGATAGCGAGTCAATCTCGCTCAATCAAGGTATTTACGATTACTTTTTGGCAGAAGTACGCCCGCATGTGAGCGAGGCGTGGCTGGACATGGAAAGTATCAAAATCGGCTATGAGATTAGCTTTAACAAGTATTTTTATCAGCATAGACCGCTGAGAAACTTGGATGAGGTAGCAAATGAGCTGTTGCAACTGGATAAAGAGGCAGATGGCTTGATTCGAGATATTTTGGGCGGTTAGTGGGTCTGACTTTGCTATAATGCAAAGATATTTTTAATTTGTGCTAAGGAAATTTATGCCCACCAAGTTACCGCCTAAGCCTTATAAAACGGTACAACAACAGTTAGATACCTATAAACAGCGTGGCTTAATTGTTGATGATAATAAAAAAGCATTGGGCTATCTACGAACAATTGGCTACTATCGGTTGAGCGGTTATGCGTATGTGTTTCGCCAAGTGATGCCAGACGGTACAGTCGATAATGCGTTTGAGCCAAACAGCCATTTTCAAGACATCAAAGCCTTGTATATGTTCGATAAAAAACTGCGTCAGTTGGCATTGGATGCGTTGGAGCGAATCGAAGTGGCTATGCGAGTACGAATTGCCGATAGGCTTGGCTCATTTGACCCATTAGCCCATTTAGATGAACAGTATTTTGATGATAAGGTTAGGCATGCCGATTGGGTGGCTCGTTATGAAGCGGTGATAGCTCGAGAAAAACACAGCGATTTTGTCAAACATCATCAGCAGTATTATCACGATATTCCCGTTTGGGCAGGGTGTGAGCTGTGGGATTTTGGGGCGATGTCGATTTTGTATAAAATCATGCGACGGGCGGATAAAGAAGCGATTGCTAAATATTATCGCTTGCCCAGTGCCAAATTGTTAGAAACTCAATTACACGCCTTCAATTTGATTCGCAATATCTCGGCACATCATGGGCGTTTGTGGAATCGCCATGTGGTATTTAAAGCGTCGCTAAAGGGGTTGGAGCCAGAGTTTCAAAGGTTTGACCCTGCCAAGGTATTGCTTTACTTCTGCCTGATGCAACGGATGTTAACGTTTATTTGCCCAAATTCGACTTGGGGACAGCGGTTTTTAGATACGTTGGATGAGTTTCCGCAGATGAGCAATAATAAAGTGAGTTTGGAGCAGTTTGGCTTGCCAAAGTCGATGAGTTTGGCGGATTTGAAAGCGTGGCGCTTATGGCGATAGCGATTTTAAAATTTTTGGTTCGCTAGAAATAGATAGCCCCAAGACTTGTTATTCCCATAATGGGCAAGAACTTGGGGAGTTGTTAGGGCGTATTATACCGATTTTTGGCTGTTTAGTCAATTAAACAAAATAAATTTAATGGTAGTAAGTTCAATGAGTTATGCGACGTATGATAGTTATAAAGACAGCGGTGTGGATTGGTTAGGGGAGATTCCAAGTGATTGGGAATTGGAGAAAGCGAAATGGCTTTTTAAAAAAATGGAACGTCCTGTTAGTCCTAATGATGAAATTGTTACTTGTTTTCGTGATGGTCAAGTCACATTACGCTCAAACAGAAGAACAGAAGGATTTACTAATGCTCTGAAAGAACACGGCTATCAAGGTATAAGGAAGGGTGATTTAGTAATTCATCAAATGGACGCATTCGCAGGGGCTATTGGAATTTCAGATTCCGATGGTAAATCTACACCTGTGTATTCAGCTTGTGTACCATTTGACAAAAATAGAGTCGAGTCAAAATATTATAGTTATTTTTTACGAAATCTTGCATATTTAGGTTTTATAGAATCGCTAGCTAAAGGCATTCGAGAGCGTTCAACTGATTTTAGCTTTTCGGATTTTGCAACATTAATATTACCTGTTCCTGCTATATCTGAGCAAAGAGAAATAGTAGATTTCATTGATAAAAATTTAGCCCAAATTGACCAAGCGATTGCCCTCAAGCAACAGCAAATTGAAAAATTAGGCGAATATAAGCAAATCGTCATTCAAAATGCCGTTACCAAAGGCTTAAACCCCAATGCCCCAATGAAAAATAGTGGTGTGGAATGGATAGGTAATATTCCCGAGCATTGGGACGTTAAAAAATTAAAGTATTTAACTTCAAAAGTAGGCAGTGGAATAACACCATCTGGTGGTGCAACAACGTATGTTGATAAAGGAATTCCATTATTAAGAAGTCAAAATATTCATTTTGACGGGTTAGTTCTTGATAACGTGGCAAATATTTCACTTAATGTTCATAAATCAATGAAGAACAGCCAAGTAAAACAACATGACGTTTTATTGAATATTACAGGTGGCTCACTAGGACGCTGTTGTTACAATAGTTCAAATGATGAAATGAATGTAAATCAACATGTTTGCATTGTAAGACCAAATAATTTGATAAAAGGTGAGTTTCTTAACGGTTTAATGTCGTCTGAAGTGGGACAAAAACAAATTTGGTTTTTTCAACAAGGCGGGGGACGTGAAGGGCTAAATTTTCAAAATCTTAAAAATTTTGACTTCCCTTTGCCATCAATTGATGAACAAAAAGAAATTATTGCTCATATTGAGATTTTAAAACAACACTTTAAAAAGTCTGTCGATAATTACCAAACCCAAATCGACCGTCTAAAAGAATACAAAAACATCCTAATCAACCAAGCCGTCACAGGCAAAATAAAAATCTAACGAGCCACCCATGCAGAAATTGACCAACTTTAGCGAAAAAGAACTTGAAGACCACATCGTCACCGCCCTAACCGCCAACGACTATCAACAAGGCAACCCCGCCGACTTCGACAAAGTCCACGCCATTGACAGTCACTATTTTTGGCAATTTCTGCATAACAGCCAACAAACCGCCCTAGACACCATCGCCAAACACAACCCAGACTGGCAAAAAACCATCATCCACCGCCTAAATAACACCATCAAAAAATACGGCATCTTGCACCTACTCAAAAAAGGCTTGGACGTGGACAACGCCACCTTAACTTTTCTTTACCCACAGCCCCTAGCAAGCTCAAGTCAAATCGCCCGTGACAACTACCAACAAAATATTTTTAGCGTCACCCGCCAAGTTCGCTATAGCCAACACAATGGCAACTCGGTGGATTTGGTCATCTTTCTAAACGGTCTGGCTATCATCACGTTAGAACTTAAAAGCACCCATAAAAACCAAACCGCCCGTTTTAACGCCATCGAACAATACAAAAAAGATCGAAGCCCCGATGACCCGTTATTTAACTTTGCCCGAGCGATTGTCCACTTTACCCTAGACAACCAAGAAGCCTATATGACCACACGGCTCAATGGGGCAAATACGTTCTTTTTGCCGTTCAATAAAGGCAACAACGGCAACGCAGGCAACCCACCCAATCCCAACGGCTTTAACACCGAATACCTTTGGAACGAAGTGCTACAGCCTGATAGCCTAGTCAATTTAATCAGCCATTTTGTGCGACTGGGCTGTGATAACCCCGATATTAAAAAGCCCAATCTCGGCGATATGACCCTATATTTTCCCCGCTACCATCAAATGAGCGTGGTAAGACGGCTGGTGCAAGATGTCGCTGTCAATGGCGTTGGCAAACGTTATCTGATTCAGCATTCGGCAGGGTCGGGCAAATCCAACTCCATCACATGGCTTGCCTATCAGCTTATAGAAGCCTATCCGCATAGCGAACAAGCAAACGGAGCGAAAGGACTGGAGCAACCGCTGTATGATTCGGTCATTGTGGTGACTGACCGCAAAATCTTGGACAAACAGCTCAAAGACAATATCAAGCAGTTTAGCGAAGTCAAAGGCATTATCGCCCATGCTGAACGCTCAAAAGACCTACGCACCGCCCTAGAAACTGGCAAAAAAATCATCATCACCACCATTCAAAAATTCCCCTTTATCCTAGACGACATTGGCGAAATGGCGGAAAAAAACTTTGCCATCATCATTGACGAAGCCCACAGCTCACAAAGCGGACAGGCTCATGACGGCATGAACACCGCATTAAATGTCCATGACGAAAAAGACAGTAATACGCAAGACAGTGATACAGACAACAACCAAGATCGCATTGTCCAAGCCATTGAGCAACATATGCAAAATCGCAAAATGCGGGGCAATGCCAGCTATTTTGCCTTTACCGCCACCCCAAAAGACAGCACCCTAGAAAAGTTTGGCGAAAAACAAGCGGACAGTAGCTTTGCCCCCTTTGATTTGTACTCAATGAAACAAGCCATTGAAGAAGGCTTTATTTTGGACGTGGTACGCAATTACACCACCTTTAAATCTTACTACGAAATCCAAAAATCGGTCGAAAATGACCCAGCATTTGATGCTATCAAAGCCCAAAAGGCACTCAAAGCCTATGTCGAACGCCAACAGCAAACCATCGACGTCAAAGCCGAAATCATGCTTGACCACTTTATCAGCAATATCTTTGCCAAAAAACGCCTAAAAGGGCATGCCAAAGCCATGATAGTCACGCAAAATATCGAAATGGCAATCCGTTATTACCAAGCGATTAACCGTTTACTGGAGCAAAAAGGCAACCCCTTTAAAGCCATGATAGCCTTTAGTGGCGAAAAACTCGTGGACGGCATTACCTACACCGAAAGCCAAATCAATGGCTTTGAGGATAGCAAAACCAAAGAAAAATTTGATAGCGATGACTATCGAATTTTGGTCGTCGCAAACAAATATTTGACAGGCTTTGACCAACCCAAACTCACCGCCATGTATGTCGATAAAAAATTGCGAGATGTGTTGGCAGTCCAAACCCTGTCACGGCTCAACCGCTCGGCGAATAAATACGACAAAAAAACCGAAGACCTATTTGTACTGGATTTTTTTAATAGCGTCAGCGATATTAAAACCGCTTTCGATAAATACTTTACCATCACTACCCTAAGCCAAGCGACCGATGTCAATGTCTTAAACGACATCAAAACCGAACTTGATGCGGTAGGCGTTTATGAACCGCATGAAGTGATTGACTATGCCGAAGCTTACTTTGGCGGGGCAAGCATGGAAACCTTGCAAGGCAAAATCAATATGTTGGCAGAACGCTTTAATCACGAGCTAGAACTCAGCGATGATGCGAAAATTGAATTTAAAATGCAAGCCAAACAATTTGTCAAACTCTACAGCCGTCTGGCATCCATTATGCCGTTTAATAAAATTGAATGGGAGCGATTATTTTGGTTATTAAGAGCGTTGATTCCTGAGCTTAACATTCGCACCCAAGAAGATGATGACATCGACGATTTGTTAGAATCGATTGATTTAAATACTTATGCGATTGAAAGAACGGCTTTAGGTTCAAAGATAACATTAGACGAAAAAGAAGCGGTTATCGACCCGAGCAACCCTAACGTGATTGGCGTACATACTGAAGCAAAAACCAACAACCTAGATAAAATCATCGCAGATTTTAATGAGCGATGGTTTAAAAGTTGGCATATTACGCCAGAAGAACAACGAATGAAATTTATCAACTTAGCACAACGAATTTATGACCATCCTGACTTTCAACAGAAGTATCTGACCACGAAAGATGAACAACATCGCAACCTAGAATTTGAAAAACTGGTCAAAGACATCATCGTCGAAGACCGAAAAAAAGAAATTGATTTTTACAAACTTTTTATCCAAGATGAAGCCTTTCAACTTGCGTTTTTGAGTAATCTCAGACAAGTAGTTGATAAAAAATCACTATCAGACTTATCAAAATAAATTTGTAAAAGTTATTGCATAGTGAAAAAAAG
>LR733369.1:0-1100 GCA_902506225.1 Enhydrobacter sp. 8BJ
TAAGTAATCGAACAAATTTATATTATAATAGTAGCTACTTATAACCTGCATAAAAAGCTACCATGAAAGTAAGACAAATTAAACTGAGCGAAGCCGAGCGTAAAGCGCTTGAACAAGGATACAAACATGGACAAACCGCTAGTTATCGAAAACGCTGTCACATCATACTACTAAAAAGCGATGGCAGAATAGCTAAAGACATCGCCCAAATAACTGATACTAACATTCAAAGCGTCTATAACTGGGTTAACCGTTATGAAGCCCAAGGCATACAAGGGCTACAAACCAAACCAGGGCAAGGACGCCCCAAAATCCTTGACGAACAACATGAACAACTTGTTAAAGACTGCATTACCGAAGAACGCCAACGTCTATCACTAGTCATGGACGAGCTTCAACAACAAACAGGCAAACAATTTAGCCAAATGACGCTTAAACGATTTTTAAAAACATTGGCTACACCTACAAACGCATCCGTAAAAGAATAAAAGGTCAATGCCATCGTGAGTTATACCAAGTTAGAAAAGAACAACTGGCAATCTATGAACAGCTCAGCCAAACCAACCAAATTGACCTGTATTATGCCGATGAAACTCATATCAGCGAAACAGGCTATGTTCCGTATGGTTGGCAACACAAAGAAGAAAATGTCTTTATCCCGGTACAAAAAGGTAAAAGACTTAATTGCTTTGGCTTATTAGCAAGGGATATGAGCTTTCATTACGCCCTCACTAATGAAAACATCAATGCCACCTTTGTTCTCAACTACTTAGATAGCTTATCCCACAATTTAGCCAAATTGACGGTCATTGTCATGGATAATGCCAGTGTTCATCATGCTAAGATGATCCAAGATAGATTACCCATTTGGCAAGAACGCGGGTTGTTTATTTGTTATCTACCCCCTTATAGTCCGCATCTCAATATCATTGAGCGGTTATGGAAGGAGGTTAAACAGGCTTGGTTAAGACCTCGTGATTATATTTCTTTCGATTCTTTGTCCTATGCGGTGAATCGAGTTTTTGCTAATATTGGTACGTCGCTTTCATTAAACTTCTCTTCATTTAAAGTATAGGTATTTAATTTTGTTCGGTTACTTA
>LR733368.1:0-14656 GCA_902506225.1 Enhydrobacter sp. 8BJ
TTGTAGAGTAACTTATTTGCCAACCAAACCTAGTAAAAGTTTTAAAATTAGCATGACCCCTAGAATTTATGCATCTTGTCGTAGGTTTAAATTGGCTATAATATTCATCGTTACGGAATAATAAGATGACTAAACTACAATCAAAAAATCAATTCATATACTGGTTTTACGCCTTAGTGGCACATATCATTATTTTTGGATTGGCATATTGGTATGTTTCTCAACACTCAGCTAACAGCAAAGCTAAACTTAAAAGCAGTGAACCCACACTAGCCAAGCCACTATTGGCATCCAAACCTACAGTAGCTTCAAATACCATTGCCATCGCATCCATTGTTGCCAGTCAACCAAAAGCCGTCACAGTAGCTACAACTGACCCTAAAAATGTCTCTTCAGTCCCACTGTCACCCTCTAAAGATAAATTAACGATTAACACCCAAAAAGTTGGGCCACTAAAAACCGTTATTAATCCTACCGAGCAAATATTGACTAAACGAGATGGCAAGCCAACTGCCAGCGTTACTCAGCCATCGTCTAACAAAGAAGTTCAGACACTAGTAAAAGAAATCGAACAAGATAATGCCAAACTCAGTGAGTTAATTGATCAAGTCAAACAGCATAATCAAAAAGCCATAGATGAACAAATGCCATCAGCTGATGATGGCAATGTGTCCGCCCCCTAAATCAGCGTTCACCCAAACTTTCAGAAATCGTTTTGGTAATCGGTTTTGTCAAGTAGGAAAGTACGGTTCTTTGTTTTGCCTTAATATCGACATTGACTGTCATACCAGGCTTGATTTGGATCTTTTGCTCACTATTTTTAAACTCAGTACCAATAATTTTAATTTGGACACGGTAATAGGGTTCTTCACCCCTTGGGGTTGATTGCATTAAGCTATCAGGACTGATATAACTGACAATACCATTTAAAGTACCATAGATACTATAATCATACGCATCGAGTTTAATATTCGCTTTTTGTCCAATACTGACATCTGCAATATCCGTCGGTTTTACTTTGACTTCAACAATTAATGAGCTATTGGTGGGTAGTATTTGCATCACCACTTCACCAGGCTTAACCACCCCACCTAGTGTGGTTATTTTAATGTTATTAACCTTTCCATCGGTAGGTGCAATCAGGCGTTTTTCTTGAAGCACCTGAGTGCGATCTCTCATTTGTTCTTGTTCAGACTCTAACTCTTCTTGAGTCTTTGTCAGGTCATTTTGTGCTTCTTCAAAGTATTTGTTGCGCTTGTTGGGGTCAGCACAGAAAACGGAAAAAATAGGGCGGTAAGGAATTTTGTCGAGTATTTTTAAGTATCCTTTAATTGTCTAAAAAACAAGTGTTTTTAATGAAACAGGAATCTGATTTCACTCTAAAAAAACTCTACTAGCATAGCCAATAAAATCTTGAGCATAATGTTTCAGTTTATTGCTAAATGTTTATTAGTGTTAATTTGTTAACTATTTATTGATCAGTTATTTACAATTCAACAAGACAAGCGTAAATTTGCGACTAAACACCTGTTTGTAGAATGGATTTGCCTTAAGATGTCGTTACTTTATACAGTTAGTTTCCCCAAGCGTGCTGTTCAATCATTGCCTCGTTTACCCAAAACCATAAAGATGTATCCTATCAGCCTATGGCTAATCCTACCTATCTTGGCCCAATCCCAAGCGATGGCACTCACCCCCCAACAAATTGCTGATAACCAAATACAGCTACAACAACAGCGCGACGCCGCGCGCAATCAGGCATTGATTCCAAACCCCACAGTAACCATTGACACCAAAGCCGTGGCGCCAACTAACGTCTCTGCCACGGTTGACCCCAATGCCCCTTGCTTTACCATTAACCAAATCGCCCTGACTGCCCTTGATCATAAAGCCTATCAAGACTTGCACACCTTCGACTTTGCGCTATTGCCAGTGACCCAAGGTAATACCAGCGTACTGGGCAAATGCTTAGGGATTAACGAGATTACCAGCGTGGTTACCCAAGTACAAAATCGCATCATTGAGCGCGGCTATGCTACCACCCGCGTGGTCATTGGTAACCAGAACTTGCAAAGTGGCACCTTACTGTTAACCATTATTCCAGGTTATATCGATCAAATTAAAGCCGATACCCGTCAAAGTCGTGTCCCAGTCTATATCGATCAAACAGAGCTACCCGCCAACTTTGCCCCTGCGCTGCCGTTAAAGTCTGGTGATATCTTAAACATCCGTGACCTTGAGACCGGCCTTGAAAACCTAAAGCGGGTCCCAACCGCTGACGCTGATTTTTCTATCAGTCCTAGCAGTACTTCGCAAGCCCCGGGTCACAGTGATGTGTTAATCAAATACGCGCAGCGCCGTAAAGCGCGGCTAGGCATCGGTATTGACGATTCAGGCTCTAAAGCCACCGGTAAATACCAAGGCAACGTCACGCTAAGTCTCGACAATATGGCAAATTTAAATGATTTACTGTACGTCAGCTATGGCCGCGACCTGGGCAACCAAATTAATGATCAAGTCCCTGGCGATAAAGGCAGTGACAACTATGCCTTGGGCTATGTGCTACCGATTGATCGCTGGTTATTGGATGCCAATGCCAGTCATTATACTTATAATCAAACGGTGGCTGGTGCTAACCAAGACTACCAGTACCGTGGTGAAAGCGACAACCTGACAGTGGGTAGTCACTATTTGGCCCACCGTGATGCCAACAGTAAAACCTGGCTTAACGCCGGCGGCTTTGTGAAATCACAAAACAATTATATTGACGACACTGAAGTGGACGTACAGCGCCGAAAAATTGCTGGTTGGACCGCAGGACTGACTGATGAACGCAAATTAGGCGATGCTTCGCTGAGAACTGAGCTAACCTATCAACGTGGTACCGGTGCTTTAGATGCCATTGACCCGCCTGAGCGTTTATTTAACGAAGGCACCGCCCGTACCGGCATTTACAAACTTAGCAGCAGTTTAACCCGGCCGTTTCGCTTAACCGTGGCTAACAAATCACAGCAGTGGGTGTACAGCGGCAGCTTAAAAGGCCAATATGCGATGGATGCGTTAGTGCCCAGTGAGCGTATGGCGATTGGCGGTCGTTACAGCGTGCGCGGCTTTGATGGCGAACGCACCTTGGCCGGTGATCACGGCGTTTTAGCCCGTCAAGATGTGAGCTTATATTTAGCCAACCAACCGCACGCTATCTACGCCGGTGTTGATGCTGGGTATGTGTCCATGAAAAACAAAGACCAAAACGATTTACTGCTCGGCCACAGTCTGGTCGGCGCTGCGGTGGGTATCAAAGGTCAAATCGCCCCACTGCACGCAAGCTATGATGTGTTCACCGGTTACCCACTCAAACAGCCCGATGGCTTTGGTGACAAACATTGGGTCTCAGGCTTTAGCTTAAACTTTGAATTTTAATCTCTTTAACCCTGTCTTGACTGTATTAGAGACGGCAGGGCTTGATGTTTTTTACCAACATATTACCTTACCCCTACTCGCTGCACGCATTGACCTCCCATCTTCCTAAAAAAACAGCATAGGGGTAACCCAATAAGGAAAACGCTATGAATAGCCGCCTGTATCGTGTGATCTTTAATAAAAACCTAGGTCGCCTAATCGTGGTTTCAGAAAAAACTGTGGCCCAAGGCAAAGCTGGCAGCCAAGGTGGTCATGACAACAACCACAGCACGGCTGACAGTCAAGCATGGGGTATGGTTGGCTACTGCTATGGTAAATGGCTGACGCTTACCGCAGCTGTTTTAGTCAGCCTGGGGGCAGCGCAATGGGCCCATGCCGACGTACAAACCCAAGTGATTGCCGATAGCAGTGCCGCTAAAAACGAACAAGCCACCATTTTAACAACCGCCAGTGGCATGACCCAAGTTAACATCCAAACCCCCTCAGCGGCGGGCGTCTCTAAAAACAGCTTTAGTCAATTTGATGTGGGTAGTGACGGCGTTATCTTAAACAACAGCCGAAAAAACACCCAGACGCAAACGGCTGGGTGGGTGGAAGGTAACCCGTGGCTTGGTAAAGGCGAAGCCAAGGTTATTTTAAACCAGGTCAATTCAACCAGCCCCAGTCAATTGGCCGGTTATACCGAAATTGCCGGGGGTAAAGCCGAGCTAGTGATTGCCAACCCCGCGGGTATTACCTGTTCAGGCTGCGGCTTTATTAATGCCTCTCGTACCACCTTAACCACCGGTCAAGCACAAATGACGGATGGCAGGCTTACCGGCTTTGATGTGGGTGGCGGCAAAATTCGCATCGATGGTAAAGGACTGGATACCAGCACCAGTGACTATACGCAATTGATTGCTCAAACCAATGAGATTAACGCAAAGGTGTATGCTAAAAACTTGGATGTGATTTCAGGCACTAATCAGGTCAGCTATGACAGCGATGCCAGTAACACCCAAATCACCCATAAAAACCCAGCGGCAACTAACCAAGCCACCGGCGTTGCCTTAGACGTTTCAAGCCTTGGCGGTATGTACGCCGGTAAAATCCGTCTGATTGGTACCGATAAAGGCTTAGGGGTAACCAATGCCGGGGATATTAGTGCCAGCAATAGCTTAAGTTTGGATGCCCAAGGTAACCTCACCAACACCGGCTTTATGGGTGCCAAAGATGGGATCACGGTTAACGTCAACGGCAATGCCATCACCAACAGCGGCACCCTTGCCAGTAGCCAACAAGGCGTGCAGCTTGATAGTAGCAGCTTAACCAACAGTGGACTGATTAGCGCACGCTCACAAGGTTCTATCCGCAATACCACCACCAATAACACCGGTACCATCAGTGCCGGACAAGTGAGCCTGACCACCGACACGCTTAATAACCAAGGGCGGATTGAACAAACCGGCAGCGGCAACCTTGCTGTTACCACGAATAGCCTGACCAACCAACATCAAGCGATCATTGGTCAAGCCTTGTATGCTGATCAGCCAGCGGCCACCAACCCAAGCTTAGCCAACGCCCCAAGCACCGCGGCGACGGGCAGTCAGCAAGTTGCCAATACTAGCAACAGCACTAACCCCGCCCCGGACACGTCTGTACCGGTGCTTGAACCGGTGACGGCTAACGGACAAATCACGGCTAAACAGATTGACAACCAAGGCAGCAATGCCATCATTACTGCCAATGGCAGTATGGATATCACCACCCAAACCTTAACCAATACAGATAAATCCAGTATCGCGGTCAATGGTCTACAAGCGGCTAACAGCGTTGATAACCAAAACAGCCGCATTCAGCTTGATACACTAAACTGGCAACTTAGCCAGTTTAACAACGCGCAAGGGCAAATTGTTAGCAAACAAGGCATTCACCTGACCAGCCAATCGCCGATTAATAATGCCCAAGGCGTGTTAGCAACTTTAGGCGATGCCCGTATTGACAGTGCTGGGGCAATAAATAATAGCGACGGTGTGATTCAAGGCAAAGTCACCGATATCCGTGCTGCAAGTCTAGATAACAGCCGCGGCACAGTCGATGCCAAAGGCAATCTAACACTAACTAGCCAAGGCGACTTAATCAATACGCAAGGCAATATCAGTGCCCAAGGCGATGCCAATATCACCGCCGCAGGATTAAACAATGATCGCGGCGCCATTACCGCGACCGGTGGGCTTACCACGCAAAGCCAAAATCTTACCAACAGCGGTCAGCTGTATGGCGGCACGGGTAATCGCTTGACCAGCGGCGCCATTGATAATAGCGGCATTATTGGTAGTGGTGGTGCGACGACTATAACTGCTAGCAGCCTGAACAACACTAGCACCGGTGTGCTTGCCGCTGGCTTAAACGCCGATGGCACCTTATCGACCCACAAAGCAGATCTGATCGTCAATACAACCGGCGCCCTAACCAGCCGTGGCACGCACCTTGCGACCGGCAAATTCAGCCTAACCGGCAACCCCACCGATTTAGCCGGTAGCACCACCCAAGCGGGGGAAATTAGCTTAAGCTCGGACGGTGATTTATCCACCCAAGGCGCCAAGCTTACCGCCACCGAGACCATGAGCCTAAATGCCAAAGGCAGGTTAAATAACCAAAACGGTAAATTGGCGGCTAACACGCTTAACCTCACCGCCAACGCGTTAGATAACCGACATGGCAATATTACCCAAGCAGGCACCCATGATTTAAGCCTAAACTTACCTGGCGGACTCAATAACCAAGACGGTGTCATTGCCACCAATAGCCAAAACTTGACCATCAATACTGCTGATTTAAACAACCAAACCGGTCGTATTGAGCATGCAGGCAGTGGCAGTCTTCTTTTGACCGCAAGCCGCGTGAATAATAGCCGGCAAGGCAGTTTGTTAAGCCTCGGTGAGCAAACCTGGAAGATTGCCGGGGATATTAATAATAGTGACAACCAACAACGCGGCGGTATTCAAGGCAAACGCTTTGATATTACCGCGAACAACTTAAACAATGATAATGGGGTGGTCGCTGCCTTAAGTGCCGCATCAACAGCTGACAGCCGTCTAGATTTAACAGGGACGTTGGCGAACACCAACAAAGCGGCGGTTTATGCCGGCAATGGCAGCTTAGCGGTGACGGCAGCTGACATCAATAATGCCGGGCAAATCAGCAGTCGTGATCAGTTAACCACCACCAGTCAACGCTTTAGTAATACCGGTAGTATCTACGCGGGCGGCAATGCCGCTATCACCAACCAAGGTAATTTAACCAACACTGCCATGATGGCAGCTGGTAACCAGCTAACCTTGGATACGGGTAGCCTTACTCAAACGGCTACCGGTCAACTGGTAGCCGGTCTGACCCCTGATGGCAAATTAAGCACCCTACCTGCCCATTTAACCATCACTAGCCGTGACGCGCAAAGTAATGCCGGGTTAAACATGGCCACCGGTGATTTAACGGTTAGCGGTGCTGCGCTTAACTACACTGGCAGTCAAAACCAAGCGCAAACTATCGCACTCACTGCTAAAACGGGTGATATCACTCTAAGCGGCGCGCAAACCCAAGCAGCCGGACAAATCGCTCTTACCACCCCTGCAAGCTTGGTACATGACTCGTTAGATGCGACGCACAAGGCAGTGATGCAAGCGGATCGCTTTGCCATTAACGCCGGCAATGTGTCAAACCAAGGCGGCACTATCAATCAAACCGGCAGCGCCGATTTCACCATTTATACGGGTAATTTTAATAACCAAGGCGGTCAATTGGGTGGCAATGCCAGCAACCTTAATGTAACCGCCACAGGTATTGTCAATAACCAAGACGGCGCACTGATTCACACTGGCAGCGGTGACATGCGTATTAGTGGTGCCAGTGTCAATAACACCCGAGGTCAATTGATCACCAATAGGGGGTTAACGTTAACCAGCGCAGGCACCGTCACTAATGATGCTGGGGTGATACAAGCGGCACAAGCGGTGATTACTGCCGGGCAGTTAACTAACCAAGCGATCAATAACCAAGGCGGTAAAATTTTAACCAGTCAAGGCGATTTAACGGTAACAGGCAGTGTCAACTCGCAAGGCAGCGACTCGGTGATTCAAAGCGCCAACGATCTGACGGTAAACGGCGGCACCATTACCAATAGCAATGGCGCCATGCTATCAGCTGCCAAGGCGTTAACGGTGAATGCTGACGCGCTTAACAATGACAAGGCCTTGATTGTCGCCAATCAAGCGATGGCGATTAACGCAGGTAGCACCATCAACGCTGGCAGCATTGCCAGTGTCAATGATGCGGTCACTATAGCAGGTGGCAGTCTAACCAATACCGCGTCCGGCAGCATTCAAGCGGCGAAAGCGATTATCATTACTCAGGGGAATGTCACCAACCAAGGTCAAATTGCCAGCAATAATGCGTTGAATGTGACCAGCTCTGGCGCAATCGATAATCATAGCGGGACCTTGGCGGGTAGCAACGTGGCACTAACAGCGCAAACGCTCAACAATAACGCCGGCTTCATTAGCCAAAGTGTAGCCGATGGCAGTTTAACCATCACCACCCAAGGCTTACTGGATAATCAATACACCAAATCGAGCGATGCTACTAAACCCCTGGGTATATTAGCCAACGGCACTGCCAGCATTCACGCTGGGGATGTCAATAACGATAACGGTCGTATCAATGCCGACACAATGACGCTTACTAGCACCGGTAGCAGCGTCAATAATAAGGCAGGGGAAATCGCGGCCAAACAAGCGTTAATGGTGAATGCTGGCAATGCTAACTTAACCAATCAAACCGGTCAGCTAATGGGTCATACCACCAGTGTGACCGCAGCCGTAGTTGATAACAGCAATCATGGCTTGGTGCTGGCCAATCAAGATTTAACGGTGGATGCCGGCACTATTAGTAACAGCGATACCAAACAAGGCCCAGACACGATACTATCGCAAGGGTTGATTGCCGGTGGTGATGCCACGTTAACCGCGGCAGTGATCGACAATAGCAACGGTCAAGTGGTCGCGGGTAATGCCGCCACATTAAATGTTAGCCAAACGCTTAATAATGCTAACGGCCGTATTGAATCAAATCATGTTCAGTTCAATGGTAGTGCCAATGTGTATAACCGTGCAGGTAGCATTAACGGTTATACACAGGCGGATGTGACAGCCAAAAGCCTCATTAATACTGGCGGTCAGCTACGTGCACCTACTTTAAATCTGGCATTTAACGACAGCTTTACCCATGGGGCCACCGATAAGCTTGAAGCCGATAATTTAACGCTCACCACCCAAGGGGAGTTTATTAACCAAGGTAAGCTTGCGGCAGCTAAGCGCTTAGCAGTCACTGCACAAAACATTGATAACCAAAAAGATGCCAGTTTAGAAAGCGGCGATTTGACCGAGCTTAACGCAACCAATAATATCCAAAACCGCGGGTTGATTAATGGCACCAAAACTTACTTGGCTGCCGGTAATACACTCAATAACTTAAGTTATGGTCGTATTTATGGGGATTATGTGGCGATTAAGACCAATACCTTAAATAACACCCCAGAAGGATATGGCACCCCTGCCCCTGTGATTGCGGCACGTCAGCAGCTTGATATCGGGGTTAAACAGTTAAACAATAACCCAAACCCAGACCGAGCAGGTAAGTTTAATAGCGATTTTAATGGTCAAGCACAAATTATCAGTAATGGCGATTTGAACATCGGCGGTGATTTAGATGCCAATCATATGACGACGGGTAAAGCTGATAGCGTGAACAATCGGGGTGCGATCATTGAATCGGATGGTCATATGACTATCACTGCCAGTGTGTTACGCAATGAAAATGCTGATTGGCAGGTTAGTCGCACGGAAACAGCCAGAGAAAACAAAATTGTTGAATACGCTGCTAACACTAGCTCGCAAAAATACACCAAAGATGAAGTCGACTGGGATGATGATGGCGAAGACATGTATGTTAAAGCCACGGGGCAGAAAATTGGTGAAGATTACAATGAGTTTCACTTTGATAAAGTGATGCTAAAAGACATAGTTGTGGCTTCAGACCCCGCTCGCTTAGTGGCTGGGAAGAACTTAATCATTCATGGTGACGATTTAACCAATCAAAAAAGCCAAATTAATGCTGGCGCAGGGTACCAACAACTTGGTGACATGGTTCAAAATGACATGACCTCGAATTTGGGTTATAAAGTCAAACGTGTTGAAAATGGTAAGTACTATTGGCGCTGGATTGATGCTTGTGGTTTATTTGGTAGTAAACATTGTAAAGAATTAGATTATAAAGGCACCTATCAGCCAGCGGATGAGGTAATATCTAGCTTTAATCTACCTATTTTAAATGCTCAAATCAATACCAACCCCATTGCACTGACTGGTGAGCCTAAAGTACAAGTGGATGCATTGAATCAAGCAGTGACTGCCCTAAACACGCTTAAACAAAGCACCCAGTCCGCCTCTAATCAGACAGGCAGCGCTGACAATAATGCTGCGGCAAAACAAGACGCCCTAAAGCTACTTGCCGACTTTGCCAAAGCCAACCCTGACAATTTGACGGATGATCAACAAAAACAGCTATCTGACATTCTAGCTGCGCAAAAGGACGGTAAAGGGGTTAGCCAAGCACAGCTTAATGGGCTTATCGATAGTTTAAATGGCAGCATCAAGTCACAATATACCGAAGAAGTACGTGCCACGGGCAATGGCCCTACTCTGCCAAACAGTAGCCTTTATAATATTGACCCCAATAACCCCAATGGTTATTTGGTGGAAACCGACCCAGCCTTCGCTAACTATAAAAAATGGTTATCGTCTGACTACATGATGCAGCGCTTAGGCTTAGATCCAAGCAACATGCATAAACGTCTAGGCGATGGCTATTATGAACAAGGGCTGATTCGTGACCAGGTCATGACCTTAACCGGTCGTCGTTTCCTAGGCGACTACACCACTGATGATGCCATGTATCAAGCGCTGATGGACAATGGTGTTGCTACCGCTAAGGCAATAAACTTACGCCCAGGTATTGCACTCACTGCGGAACAGATGGCGCAGCTCACTACCGATATTGTGTGGCTGGTTGAACAAACCATCACCTTAAAAGACGGTAGTAAACAAACCGTATTGGTACCCAAAGTCTATGTTCGTAGCAAAGTGGGTGACCTAAAAGGCGACGGTAGCTTAATTGCCGCCCGCAACATGGATATGCAGCTCACCGGCGATTTAAGCAACCAAGGTAACATCGTGGCTCACAATGGCTTACGCATTCAAGCCAATAACCTCAATAACCAAAATGGCGGGGTAATCCAAGGTAACTTTGTTCAAATTAACACCAAAAACGATTTAAACAACCTAGGCGCTACCCTAAAAGCCAACAGTGCTATGACGATTGATGCGGGTGGCAAGCTAAACAATAGCAGCACCACCTATCATACCGAAAGTAAGCTTGGTCAAAGCAATGCTTGGCGCACTGGCATTGACCAAATCGGTCAAATCTATGTGGGCGATGGCTTAAAAGGTAAAACCGATGACAACGGTCGACCCCTTACCACGTTAAGCATTGATGTGGGTGGCAACGCTACCTTTAATGCCGGTCAACTGATAAATCAAGGCGGCAGCACGAGAATGGTTGCCCAAGGCGATGTGGCGTTAAATGCGGTCAATACCGGCTATCAAACCAATGCCATTGGTGATAGCAATAACTACTACAAAATGGGTCAAACCCAAGATGTGGGCAGTATCCTTCAAAGCTTAGGCAGTACCGCAATTATTTCTGAAAAAGGTAGTATCACCGGCATGGCAGCTAACATTGCCAGTGCCGATGGTATGACCTATCTTAAAGCTGCTAAAGACATTGCCTTTAACGAAGGTCGAGCCACCAGTAATTTAGAAACGGCTAGTAAAACCACTGAAAAAAGCTTGTTAAGCCGTAAAACCACCCAAGATCGTTATAGCCGAACCAGTGATGAAGCCATTCAAAGTAACATTGAAGGTAACACCGTGGTTATGGATGCCGGTCGCAATATCCACTTAACCGCCACACGTGCAGTGAGTGATTCAGGCATCGCTTTAACGGCAGGTCATGATGTGACGATTGATGCGGCGCAAAATCGCTACCGTGAAAGCAGCAGCCATAATGAGAAGAAATCTGGCATTTTCGGTGCAAATAGTGGCATTGGCTTTACCATCGGCTCACAAAAACAATCAATGGACAATCAGCGCAATGTCGTTACTCATACCGCTAGTACCGTGGGCGCCATTGATGGCAATGTGGTAATTAACGCGGGTAACCATTATCAACAAACTGCCAGTGATGTCGTTGCTGGAATGGGCGCTGATACAGGTAAAGGGATAATAGATCCAAGTCGTGGCAACATTGACATTACCGCAAAATCGGCTGATATCGTTAATGCCACGGCAACTGAAGACAGCCAATCGCAACAAAAATTCAAGCAATCAGGATTAAGCGTCAGTGTCAGTAATGGTCTGGTTGACCAATACAACAGTATCAATGGACTCATTAAAGCGGGTGAAAACACTGATTCTGACCGTATGAAAGCCATGGCGGGTATTAGTACAGGATTAAAAGCGCAGAATGCCATTAAAAACCTTGCACAAGCTCAGGATCCAGTCGCTACAGCAACTTCTGGTCGTATTCAAGCCACTTTAGGTAGTCAGTCAAGTCAATCAACCCATCAAAGCCATACACAAACCAATGAAGCCGCTACCGTCAATGCGGCAGGTAATCTCTCTATCAAAGCCACCGGTGCCGGTAAAGACAGTAATATTAATATTGTCGGTAGTCAACTTAAAGCTGGCAATAACGGTAGCTTATCTGCTGACAATGAAGTCAATATTTTAGCAAGCAGTCAGCAAAATACCCAAAACAGTCAAAACAAAGCACAAGGCTTTGGTGTGGGTGTCTATGCGACAGGTAGTGCCTCTGGTAAAACAGGGGCAGGTATTACCTTAAATGCCAATTCCTCACGGGGTAGTGGTGACGGTGAATCAACACATTACACCAACAGTCAAATTGATGTCGGAAATACCTTTAGCCTTAGCTCGGGCAGCGATACCAATATCCGTGGCGGAGTGATTAACGCCAAACGTGCTGGAGGCAGTGTTGGCGGTAATTTAAATATTGAATCCATGCAAAACAAAGAAACTTATCAAGGTAAACAACGTAGTGTAGGGATTAATGCGGATATTGATATGGTTGGCGGTAACTCAACCAACCTATCAGTGAATGGTGGCAAAACCAATGTAAATTCTGATTATGTTGGGGTGAATCAGCAATCTGGCATCTTTACTGGTGATGGTGGCTTTAACATCAATGTAGAAGGTAAAACCACGTTAACAGGCGGTGCTATTACCACCACAGATAAAGCCAAACAACAAGGGTTAAACCAGTTTACCAGTAAAGGCGGTATTGAGTCCCTTGATTTAGAAAACCACGCACGGTATGAAGGCAATGCCATTCAAGCCGGTTTTTCATTAAATGGCTCTAAAGCATCCCAAGATCCACAAAAAGTTGATCCGAATGTAAAAACGTCATGGAATGGTAAAACAACCGGTATTGGTTATGGCAAAGCTGGTGATAATCAAACCAGTGTCACTAAAGCCGGGATTACCGGTATTGCAGGTCATGCTGATATCGCCACCGATAACAAGGCGGACTTTGCTGGCAATCTCAAAAATACTTTTGATAATAACAAAATTATGCAACAGCTCGGTAGCCAGACCCAAATTACCCAAGCATTTGGTCAAGAAGCGCCGAAGGCTGTCGGGGATTATGCCAAAGAGAAAACCAAGCCTTATGAAGTTGCTCAGATGGTAGAAGGGCAATTAACTGATGCATTAACGAAAACCACTGATCCGCAGCGGCGACAAGCTATTTTATCAGATTTAGCAAAAGTTCAAGCGTATAAGCAACAACATGAGCAAGACTATAATAATTGGAAAGAAGGTGGTGCTTATCGTGTTGCGGCACATACGGCTATTGGTGCGTTAGGTGGCGGTACGGTTCAAAGTGCTTTGACTGCAGGTGGTACAGCGGCAGCCGCTCCAATGATCACTGAGGTTGAGAAGAAGATAGCGGATAATTTAGCCAAACAAGGTATTGATGCGACAACGGCTGGCAGTATTGCCAACAGTTTAACAGGTTTAACGCTGACGGGTATTGGGGCTTCAGCAGGGTTAGATGTTGCGAGTACGGCTAATGCGGTGAATATTGATGCCAATAATAGACAGTTGCATCCCTATGAGGTCGACCTTATTAATCAAAATGCAAAAGCGTTTGCCAAAACTTTGAATGGTGGTAAAGAACCTACTGTAGCACAAATTCAGGATGCTAGAAAACGCTTAACATTCCAAGCTTTGAAACAAATTGATAGTTCATGGAATTCTTTAATCTCTACAAATGATATTGCTGCACATAATTTTTTAGAAAATCTGGCAAAAACCAGCAAGTCTGTAAATAGTGGAAAAGTATTTACAGCGAATGATAAAGATAAAAATAATCAATCTGTAAATTCCGCTAGCATATATCATAATAGAGATAACTATAATCTTTACAGTTTAAATGGTGTAAGAGGAAGTTATATAGCACTTGATTTGGCTGTTAGTGATTATAAAGATTGGAAGGGAAAGGGACTTAATGAATACAAGGCATTTGCAAATAGTAATTTCAGACAACTAGCTAGCGAGATTCAAAATCCATATGAGCAGATGGCTTTTGGTGAAGCTGAAAGAAGATTTTATGAAAAAGCTGTTAATGTTGGCGGTTATAAACCTGGCTCTAAGGAAAATAATGCATTATTGCCATATTATATTCATGGTACGTTTTCAAGTCCTTTACCACTTGAAACTGCTAGTAATGCTAGAATTCCCAATTCAGGTGTTAAGGTCAATGGTAAATTACCTACAACTAAGGGAAACAGAGTAAGTTATAACATAACTGATCCACGTTTGGTGTATGAAAAAGATCAGTTTGGAAATGAAATATTATATCGAGCTATGTCCCCAGCTCAATATAAACAAATGCGGATAACAGGTAAAGTTCCAGCTACAAAAGAGACATTTATATCACCTTCTCAAGCATATTCATCAGATTATGATGGTGTTTTAGTCAAAATTACTGTTAAACCTGGTACTATGAACGCCTTGAAAGCTCAAGCTGGAACTGGTAATTCTGCCACCCAGAAATTATATCC
>LR733367.1:0-1492 GCA_902506225.1 Enhydrobacter sp. 8BJ
AGCTTAATCGGTTATGCCCGAGTCTCAACGTCTGAAGGGAAACAACTCCTTGACCGTCAAGTTGATGCGTTAAAAGAAATCGGCTGTGAGCGAATTTTTGAAGACAAAGCATCAGGCAGTAATTCCCAACGTAAAGGATTGGATGATTGTCTCAACTATTTGAGAAAAGGCGATGTGTTGGTTGTTTTGGATTTGGATAGGTTAGGGCGGTTAGCCAGTGAGCTTATAAAGCTGATTGATGAACTGGCTGAAAAAGACATTGGCTTTAAAGCGATTAACTCACCGATGGACACGACAACCCCTGCAGGTCGAGCGTTTTTACAAATTCAAGCGGCGTTTGCAGAGATGGAGCGTAATATTATCCGCCAGCGGGTGAAAGAGGGGATTGCGGCTGCTAGGGCTCGGGGGCGTAAAGGCGGCAGACCTAGAATTATGACGGCTGAGAAACTTCGTTATGCTCAGCATCTGATGCAAGACCAAACCAAAAGCATCCCATCCATTTGTAAAGAATTGGGCGATATTCCCAGTAGTACGCTGTATCACTATGTGACGGCGAAAGGGGAGTTAAAAAAGGCAGGGGTGGATTTAATAAGCAAACTCGATTAATTTCAGAATTTTGGGAAGTTTCAATTTTTCAAAATTATGAAATCGATTGTTGGCTAGTAAATTTTGTATTATAATGCAATGTATCACATATTAGAGGTTTGCTATGTATACGGTTGCCGAGACAGAAAGCTTTAAGGCTGAAATTGCTCAATTGTTAGATTTGGATGATCGGTTGGCTTTCTTTACTTATCTGTCTCAAAATCCATTAAAAGGTGATGTGATTCAAAATGGTAAAGGTTTACGCAAAATTCGTTGGGCAACCAGTGGTAAAGGTAAGTCGGGTGGGGTTCGAGTTATTTACTACAATATGCTGGATGATGGCCTCATAGTTTGTCTAGCCGTGTATGCGAAAAATGAAAAAGAAAACATTTCTACCAAAGAGTTAAAATATTTGAAAAATGAAAAGCAAGGAAACTAATCATGAAACCTGTTAATTTCTCTGACGTAGATATTGCCAATATTGTTGAAGCGGTGATTAAAGATGACCCTGATGCAATTGTCATTAAAGATAGTTTAGCCAAATCACTCGCTCAATTGCGAGAAGGACGGTATGTACCCATATCGGAAGTTAGCCAAGTCCGTCAAAAGACAGGCTTGTCGCAAAGTCAATTTGCCAAGTCATTGGGTATTTCGGTCAATACGCTAAAGTCTTGGGAACAGGGTCAGCGTAAACCGAGCGGTTCAGCTCAAATCTTGCTTAAGTTATTGGGCAAAAAACCTGAGTTAATTGATGAGATTGCTCATTTGGCGTAGTACTTGAGCCATTCTAGTAACTACCCTTCTTTGAGTGTAATTGAAACTTTCTGATAAGCCTCAGTCATGGGTTTATTCGACGTTGTTTTATAAATAAGTTAATAGACAAAAACAGGGGCCAAAAGTCCCAGTT
>LR733351.1:0-17664 GCA_902506225.1 Enhydrobacter sp. 8BJ
GGTTTTAACATTATTACCCCTCCAACAAGCGTTATATATCCCATTGCATTTTTTTAGTATATTAGGACAGCATCAAATTTTTGGCAAAATTTATGTTAGGGCAAACGGTGGCTATGTAGAAATCAATAGTCTAACGACGGCTAGTCTGATTCTAGCGGATATTCAATACCACCATAGTGAAAATCTCGATACATTCGATGTATTGTCAAGGTGGATTGAAAGTCATCAAAAGTTAGTTACTATCATGCTAAATAGAGCCAAAGATTTTGAGACATTATTCGCTAGTGACACATTAAACTTTATTGAAACTGAGCAAGCATTGATTTATGGTCATGCAATGCACCCAACGCCCAAAGCCCGCATAGGTTTTAATAAACAGCAATGGATAAACTACTCACCTGAAACCAAAGGCTGTTTCAATATTCATTATTGGTTAGTACACCCTGATAATACGATTGAAGAGTCTTTTGATGGTAAATCTATCTCACGGCAACTGCTTGAATACCTCACACCTTTTATGCCACAGGAGCAAAAAAAATTATTTTTGCAATTTCCATGCTATAAATTATTACCGCTACATCCTTGGCAAGCCAAATTTCTTCAAGATACGCCTTTTTATAAACAGCTTGTTGCGGATAGTTTATTGATAGATATTGGTGAGACAGGAACGAGCTTTTTCCCCACCACTTCTGTACGCACGGTGGCAAGTTTTGATGCACCATGGATGTTAAAATTTTCGTTATCTGTGGCTATTACAAACGCTGTTAGAATCAATCTGCCAAAAGAATGCCGTCGAGGTATGTTTGCTACCAAAATTTGGCACAGTGAGGTGGGCGAAACAATTAAGTCTATCATTCCCAGTTTCAATGTTATCAATGACCCTGCTTGGATAGGCTTAAAGATTGATGACGATATTATTCATGAAACCATTTGTATTTTTCGGCATAATCCTTTTAATCAGAGTGATAATGTCACTAACTTGGCGACATTGTGTCAAGATCATCCATTGAATCAGGCAAATAGATTCAGCCATTTATTTGAGGCAATCGCCCAACAAAAAAATCTTTCTCATGAAGATATAGCAATCAATTGGTTCAATCAATTTTTAACGATATCGCTAGACTCAATGCTACAAATCTATCATACCTACGGTATGGTATTTGAAGCCCATCAACAAAACAGCCTACTAGAACTTGATAATCATTTACCTGCAAAATTTTGGGTGAGAGATAATCAAAGTTTCGGCTATGTTATAGATTATGCAGAAACGTTAATTGCAACTTACCCTGAGTTACACACAGAGGCTCAATGTGTCGTACCTGTTGAGTTTGCTAGTCATCGTTTTATCTATTATTTCATTGGTAACAGTGTGTTTTCGGTAATCACAGCGATTGCTAAAACGGGTGCAACCACAGAAATAAAACTCATCGACCTACTCTACCAGCATATTGAAAGATTTTATCAGTTATACCCCGACAGTCTGTTACTTCAAACCCTACTTTTCCAAGATGAATTACCCTACAAAGGTAATCTGCTCACCCGATTACATCAGCTAGATGAACTAATAGCCCCTGTAGAAACGCAATCGATTTATGTTGATATAAAAAACCCTATTCAACGCTTCAACCATGAGAGTGAGTGCATAAAGTGATAGATGTTATTGGCATTGGTATCGGTCCTTTTAATTTAAGTTTAGCAACTTTATTGCAAAATAAGGACTGTGGTCTCACTAGTGCATTTTTTGAGAAAAAGGAAAGCTTTTCTTGGCATGATGGTATGCTCATGCCTGATACTACCTTACAAGTACCATTCTTAGCAGATTTAGTTACTATGGTCGAGCCAACCAGTCGATTTAGCTTTTTAAATTATCTGATTGAAACCAAAAAAATATTTCAGTTTTATTTTAGAGAGTCATTTTTCTTGCCTAGACTAGAATATAACGACTATTGCCGATGGGTCTGTGAACAACTTGATAACCTATACTTTGGCTACCATGTGAAGAGCGTAAAAGCCATTGCTGAAGGATTTAGCGTGGTCGTGACTTGTCATGGTGTTGAAAAATCCTATGACTGTAAAAATCTGGTCATCGGTGTGGGTACAACACCAACGATACCTAGCTGTACCCTAGAAGCCAATCAACTCTACCCTGATAAGTGCTTTCATTCTTCAGTCTTTATGCATCAGTATGAAAAACTTTGTCAAGATAAACAGGCAAACATTGTATTAGTGGGTTCAGGTCAGTCTGCAGGAGAAATTTTTTATAAACTTATCGATGATAACGAGTTTACTAATATAAGCTGGGTCACTAGGGCAGAAGGTTTTTTCCCTATGGAATACACACCATTAGCGTTAGAGCATTTTAGTCCCAACTATACCGACTATTTTTATGATTTATTGCCCCAAAAAAAACAGCAGTTATTGCAAAAACAAGGACTGCTTTATAAAGGCATTAATGCCCAATTATTAAAACAGATATACGATAAGCTGTATCAACGATGTCTGACACCCAGTGAATATAATGTCAAACTAATGCCCAATTTGGCATTACATGAGATTCTAGCCTCACCTATCGAGCCTGACAATAGGCATAAATTTATCTGTAATTTTTATCACAACCACACGACTGTTCCTGTGAGTTTGCAAGCAGATTATCTTATTTTAGCCACAGGGTATAAATCTCAAGAACCGCAGTTTCTCTCTGCGATTCAATCTGATATAGCCAGAGATAGTCTTGGTCATTATGAAATAAATCGGGATTATGAAGTCAGCTACCACAATCCGTTAAGTCAGGGCAGAATATTTGCACAAAATATGGAATTTCATAGCCATGGCGTGGGAACACCTGATTTAGGATTAGGGGCGTATCGAGCAGCGACTATCATCAACAATATTATAGGCAAAGATATTTATCCACTCAATCATTGCCGTACTTTTCAGACTTTTCAATGTGTGGGCTAAAACTATGATAAAAACGAACCATCCTGAATTTCAACTGTTAATTACCAAAGAAAGCTGGATAAAAGCAGGTAAAAAGCTGTTGGCAATGGCGATTGCTGAGTTGGCGTATGAAGACATTATCCAATTAACACCAGTTGAGGCGAATAAACAAGGTTTGCAAGATTTTACTGTTAAGTTCAATCATATCCATCTGACAGTCACAGCTTACCAAAAAAAATTTGGGGGTTGGATTATCTATGACATTAAAAGCGAAACCGACCCAGCAATGACCTATCAAGTAGATAAATTCTTTGTTGCACTGTGCCAAACGCTTGAGATGCAAGAAACGACCAAAGCTTATCTGATTAAAGAAATCAACCACACATGGTTAGCGGAGGCTCATCTTTATAATGAGGACAGACCCAGCAGTGAGACATTATGTCAGCTAAGTGGGAGTATAGTGGAATCTGAACTGAGAGGACATCCGTGGATTATTATGGGTAAAGGTCGATTGGGTTTTGGCTATCATGACTATCAGCAGTTTGTACCTGAGATGAAACAAGTTTTAACGTTACCTTGGTTTGCTATCCATAAAAGTATCGCCACATTTTCAGCGATTGAGGCATTAACGAGTGACGATGTTTATGCCAATGTACTGGGTGCTGACCAATGGGTAGATTTTAAAAAAATTCTAGCAGATAAAGGGCTAGTCGCATCAGACTATTTATTTTTACCCATTCATCCATGGCAGTGGCATCACTGGATAAGTTTAAACTATGGGGAACAAATCTTAAATAATCACTTGGTTTATTTGGAGTTATCAGAGCATCAGTACTTACCATTACAGTCCATTCGTACCTTTGCTGATGTCACCAATCCAAGCAGTTTCAATATTAAACTACCACTTAATATTCTGAATACGGCTGTGTATCGAGGTTTACCCAATGAACGCAACAAAGTCGCCCCTCAAATCACGCAGTGGCTAATCAATATATATCAAAAAGACAAAGACTTGCAAAAAACAGGATTGGTGCTATTAGGTGAGGTTGCCACCGTGACAGCACAACAACCTACGTTTGATGATTTAGACAGCCCCCCTTATCAGTTTGTTGAGTTACTTGGCTGTTTATTTAGAGAGAGTGTTGAAAATCATGTCGAGAAAAATGAAAAATTCATCTCACAAGCTACCTTAATCCATCATGACAAAGATAATAACTATCTACTCCCATTTCTTATCGAAGCCTCTGGACTGACAGTAAAAGTGTGGCTAAATAAGTTTTTTGAAGTGTGCGTTACCCCCTTACTCTACTGGCTTTATCGCTATGGCTTGGTGTTCTCACCGCATGGGGAGAATAGCCTATTAATTCACGAAAATGGCGTACCCAAACGGATGGTGCTAAAAGATTTTGTTGATGATATTAACTTAGTTGAGGGTGAGTTTGAGGAACAATATCCCAAACCGCAAGAAGCTGACGTCCTTCTTACCCATGCCCCAAAAGATTTGAGCCATTTTATATTTACGGGCTTATTCGTTGTGCATTATCGTTATCTATTTGATGTGTTGCATCTGACGTATCAGCTCTCTGAGGGGGATTTTTGGGGTGAGTTAGTCAAGGTTATTGATAAGTTTCATCAGGATAACCCACAATTTAAAGATAGAATTGCGATGTTTGACCTAAAACGCCCAACCTTTGAAAAAGTATGCCTGAATCGTGTTCGTTTCTTCACAAGAGGTTATCAAGATGATGCCCATCGACCTGTGCCTGTGATTGCAGAGCCGATGCTTAATCCGCTCTGTGAGCAGTTTTTCCAACACAGTGAGGCACAATTATGATACCTGTTTATCAAATGCCTTTTGATTTAAAGCAGTTATGTACCTATCTTGAAAAGACAACGCTATCTCGCACATTACCGAATGAATATGCTTATCAAGAACAGGGGACGCATTTTTCGTTGCGTGAGGTCAGTTATCCTGACGATATGGTGTTATTGTATCATTGGATGAATATGCCCCATATTATCCCCCAATGGCAATTAAATAAATCCCTAAAAGATTTGAGCGTCTATTTTGAAAAAATGCTCGCAGATGACCATCACCGCCTGTATTTAGTAGGGATTGATGGGGCATGGGTGGGTTATACAGAGATTTATGAAGGGGCAAGAGACCGTCTAGCAGGCTATTATGAAGCTGATAAAGATGACTTGGGCTGGCACTTATTGTTAGCTGAATCAAAAGCTTATGGTCAAGGCTATCTGCGTTCTATCGTCAGGATGCTGACATTTTTTATATTCGAACATTCTCATGCAAAAAAAGTGGTAGGGGAGCCTGATGCTACCGTCAAGCCCTATGAAGCTGTGGCTCAAGAACTTTTATATGAACCTCAGTATCTGATTGAGATGCCTGAAAAAAAAGCCATGCTATATTTTTGTTTTAGACACCCATTTTTGGATAAATTTGCCAGTTACCAAAATGCGAATGTTTAACTAGGTAATAAATTTGATGAGCATCCTATAACGTGCCAGATAAACATAAAAACAGCATCGTATCTGTATTGATGATACTAAATTTTTTATTCATGGCTTCCAATCAAGCATTCCTTACGATTGCCAGTCCAATTGCTAGGTCATTAAATATGAGTGCATGGCAAATGGGCTTAATTATTAGCATGGTCGGTATTATCTGGGTAGCGTCAGTTAGATTTTGGGGTAAATTATCAGATAGGTATGGTCGTATTGGCGTACTATTGTATGCATTAATAGGATTTATGCTTTCTTGTGTTGTTCTTGCCATTTATGTTGGTTGGGCTTTATCTCGTATGGATAAACCCTCACTTAGTCTGACGTTGGCAGTATTATTATTCACACGTGTTCTGATAGGGTTTTTTGCTGCCAATATACCGATTACGATAAATGCTTGGATTGCAGACAATTATGCAGAGGGTGACAGGATAAGGCAACTTGCCAAGGTGGGTGCTATCGGTGGTATGGGTATGGTACTTTCGCCTTTTGTAGCAGGGCTACTTGGGCATTATGACTTAGCTTTGACCTTAATGATTTTTGCCATATTGCCTGCATTTTTATTGCCCTTTTTTGTGAAATCTAAAGAAAAAGTAGCACCCATTAACACAAGTAACAAAATCCTTTTATCTATCAAGGATAGAAGGATTTTTACAGCTTGGTTGGCAAATTTGGTGGTGATTTGTGCCATTATTATACCGAATGAATGTTTGGGATTTTATCTCATTGATAACTTTGGGATGCAACCTGCACAAGCCACTATTTGGATTGGAATAATATTGAGTGCCACAGGTATTGCTTTTGCTGTGGCTCAACTGCTACTGAGTAAATTCAAAAATCATAAGTTAGAACATATCATTGGTTATGGGGCATTGTGTGGGGCAATTGGTTTTCTTACTGCTATCATGCTTTCTGAACTTATGGGTATTCTGATTGGCTATTTGTTGTCAGGGTTTGGTATCGGTTTAATTCTGCCGTCGATTTCAGCATTGGCGATGAATAAAGTTGGCGTACGAGAACATGGTGATTGTGCCTCCATTTTAGCGATGGCTCAGGGACTAGCGATAGTTATCGCCCCTGTCGCGGGAACGGTTTTATATGATTTTAACCATGTATTGCCTTTTGTCTTAATCATCCTTTTGCTTCTTGTGATTCCTTGGCTCATAAATTCTAACAAAACAGTTTCATAAAAATTTTAATTGATAATGATAATCATTTATTATATAGTAACATTTTCGCAATGATTGTTTACGTTTATGTCTATTACGACTCAAAACTCGTTTGCTCACAATACTAGCACCCCATTAATTCACATAGACTTTATTAACCCAATTACTTCTCAAGCATTTGAGCAATGGCTTGATGAAATGACAGGCTTATTGACAAAGAAACAGCCGTTTTTTGCCATGTATCATAGTCAAATAGACTTGGTATTACCCGAGAATTATCGAGCCAAAGAAGCCCTCTGGTACAAAGCCCATAAAGCAGAATTCTTCCAGTATTGTCAGGGATTAGTACGCATTGCCAACGATGAGGCAGAACGAGAAAAGCTTGATACACCCGCCTTACACCAAGCATGGGGTGTGCCTTATGCCGTGGTTATGACACAAGCACAAGCGATGGAGTGGATTAATCAGCAGGTCGAAAAAGCCTGATGAATTTATCTAAACACAGTGATTCTGCTAGCCACAAAGTTTTTCATCGTTTATTGCCAATGGTGGCTATGCTGTATATCGCCCATGCCTTGCCTTTATACTTTTTTAATGTGGCAGTGCCAGCGATTTTGCGACAGCAAGGAGTCGATGTGCGGTGGATTGGGATGCTGTCGTTATTATATTTACCTTGGGCATTGAAGTTTTTTTGGGCAACGGTGGTGGATAATCATTATAGTGAGCGTATTGGCAAGCGAAAGACATGGTTACTAAGCACCCAAATCATCATTGTCATTGGGCTAATCACACTATCACAACTGGGCTGGTTACAGATAACGGCGTTGTTACTGGTAAGTTTTATTATCTCATCTGCAGCGGCAACCCAAGATATTGCCATTGATGGTTATACGGTTGAGCAGTTTGATAAATCGCAGTTTGGCATGGTGAGTGCGACGCAAAGTCTGGGCGTGGCATTTGGCAGTATGTTGGGCGGTGCAGGGGTATTATGGCTCTACCATAGCTATTCATGGCAAGTGGCAATTTTGTCATTGGCAGGGGTGGTAAGTTTAATATCAATGTTACTTATCAGGCTGCCTGATGCCACCAAAGCACCTAATCGCCCAATAATTAAATCCCAAACATTATTGCCGAGCATGGATAGGAATCATACCTCTAAATCCTTGGATAAAGCAAGTCTAAAAAAATTCTTTGCCCGTGCTGATGTCAAATGGATTTTACTGTTAATCGTGGTTTTCCGCTTTGTGGAAGCCCCTGCAATGGCAATGCTCAACCCCATGCTTGTTGATTTTGGTTGGTCACTCAATCAGATTGGCTTTTTATTTTCAGTCCTTGGGGCAATCGTTGGGATTTTATCAGCGATAAGTGCAGGTTTTCTAGTCAAAAAACAGGGTGCAGAGCGTTGGTTATTGATATCAGGTTGGCTACGAAGTGCGGTATATGGGCTGTTATTCTTGGTATTGCTGAGCAAAGGCGTGTTACTTGCACAAACTGGTTTATTTGGACAGACGCAATTTGCCACTTTGCTATCCATATCGGTTCTACTGCTACTGGGTATTCGTTATTTAACGATGACCGCACTTTATACCCTATTTATGAACCACACCAGTAAACAGCAAGCAGGCACAGATTTTACTGTGTTTGTTTGTATCGAGTTGTTGGTGTTTTTTATCGGTGGGGCTGTATCAGGATTTTTAGTGCATAGCTTGGGCTATCAAAATTTATTTTTATTGTTAATGTCAATGTCAGTAATATCAGTATCTCTGACCCCTTTTTTTCTGAAGAAAATGTTACTTAAAAAAAATCATTCTTATGAGGCTATATCATGAAATATACACTTGTTACCTTACCTGGCTTATCATTATTAGCAATGATGATAAGCCAGCAATTATATGCTGAAAATGCTTCCGCACCTGCTGCCATATCCGTACCCACTGCTACCTTTGACACCGTTGTAGCAACGAATGGTAAAAGTGGCGTATTGCTGTCGAATCGTATCAGTGATATGCCGCAGACCACACAGGTCTTTTTACAAAAGGATATTCAGGCTCAATCCACAGGCAACCGCCAAGTCGCCGATATTCTTGCTCAGCTAGTTCCTGGCTTAGGTGTGAGTAGTGGCACAACCAGTAACTTTGGTCAGACCATGCGAGGACGCCAAGTACAGTATCTGCTCAATGGCGTACCACTGACTGGCTCACGAGATATTTCAAGGCAGCTTAACAGCATTAACCCCAATCAAATTGAACGCATTGAGGTTTTATCAGGAGCAACCAGTATCTATGGGGCAGGGGCAACAGGTGGTTTGATAAATATCGTCACCAACTCAATCGTACCTGAAAAGCCATTTCAAACAAGGCTAGGTATCAGCACCAATAACGATGCCAATCAAGAAGCATTTGGCTATCAAGTGGGGCAGTCTGTCAGCGGTATGACAGAAAGCGGTCATCTTGCTGGACGGCTAGATATTGACTACAAGCAAACAGGCGGCACATTCGATAGTCAAAATAATCGTATTGCCCCAGAGCCTGCTCAGACTGACCAACAAGATAGCAAAAGCTTGAGTGTCAATGCCAATATGGATTGGACAATCGATGAAAAGCAAAATCTTAATCTTGCATTGACACACTATAATGATAAGCAAGACACTGACTATGCTCCAGACTATGGAAAAAATTTGGCAGTGCTATTTGGACAAGCCCCCTCAAAAAAAGCCATTAAAGGGCTTTCACTAGAGCAACAACCCAAAACCGAGAAACAAACGATCAATTTAAATTACCATCATGATGACATTGCAGGCAACAGCTTTAATGCCAATGCTTACTATCGACGAGAAAAAGGGAAATTTTATCCTTTTGTTGTACCATTTTCAGTTGCTAAAGCCGTGCCCATTCTACAAAGCATGAACTTAACTCAAGCGCAATTGCAACAATACAGCCAAGCACTTAAAAGTAATGCCTATGGCGTACTCCAATCTCAATCCGACATTGATGTCATTGGGGCAAGATTGGCATTACAAAAGCAATTTGATAGCAAAAATCCGATGCTATTGACCTATGGTGTGGATTATGAACAAGAAAAAGACAGCCAATTTGCCAAAGGCTATGATTTAAAAACCTTTATGCAAAGTAATGGCTTAAGCTTTCAAGAAGAAGGTCAAAACTATACCTATGGACCCAACACCACCATTGATAGCTTAGGGGTGTTTGCCAATTTAAATATGGATATTGCTGATAAATGGCATATGACCGCAGGGGCACGTCATCAAAATATTGACAGCAAGACCGATTCCTTCACCCCCCCCAGTGATACGTTGCTTGCCAATTTATTAGGGCAATACAAAATCCCATTTACCACAGGGCAGGTAAAATCAGGTAAAGTTAGTCATGATAAGACCTTGTTTAATCTAGGTGCTAGCTATGATATTGACCCTCATAACAGCCTATTTGCCAATTTTTCTCAAGGGTATAGCTTACCAGATTTACAGCGGGTTCTTCGTGATGTGAATAGTGGTTTTGTAGTCAACTCTAGCAATGTTGAACCGATTGCGGTAAATAGTTATGACATGGGTTGGTCAGGCAAAATAGGCAATACCAATGCCAAATTAACAGGATTTTATAATACCTCAGACAAGGTCATACAGTTTTTAAAAGATTATAGTGTGGCAGTAGCAGATACGGATGAGCGTGTGTATGGTGCAGAGTTGCAGTTGAATCATAAATTTAATGATACATGGTCAGCAGGCACCAGCATGGCTTACACCCGAGGGCAATATAAAGATGCCAAAGGGGATTATCGTGAGTTAGGGGCATTTCGGATTAGTCCACTTAAAGCCACCGCCTTTGCCCAGTATACTTCACCTGAGGAGCATAAGTTACGCTTACAACTATTGGCGGTAGATGGCACGGATAAAGCCTATCAGGACAGTCTCGTTGCCAGCAGCGATACTAATGTACGCAGCACCCCTGAAGCTAAAATAAAGGGCTACGTTACAGCCGACTTACTCGGTGAGTTTAAATTGCCTAAAGGTAAGTTAGATGTCGGAATTTACAACCTTGCCAACACTGGCTATAAGACTGTATTTAGTCAAGCAGCGGCAACCACGTATGGCGATATCTCCAGTCTTGATGCCGCAGGGCGTACTTATGGGTTAAGATATACGGTTGATTATTGATGCTAGAAGGGGTCAGTACAGAAAACGGAAAAAATAGGGCGGTAAGTAATTTTGTCGAGTTTTAACCCATTCTAAAACAACCACTTATTGCCTTTGAGTATCTTTAAATGAGTTTAGACTTCATCAGGTCGCCTAAGCGGTCTAAACTTCCCATTTCCAACTTTCACATTACTTTTCCAAAGGTAATCACCCGTCAGATTGATATGCTCCCAGCCCAGTGGCGACAGGTACTGAAGGTAGTCATCATCAATTTCTTGACCTTGCTCTCGCAACGCATTTACCGCCCGCTCGATATATACTGTATTCCATAGCACAATGGCTGCCGTTAGTAAATTTAAGCCACTGGCTCGATAACGTTGTTGCTCGAAACTACGGTCACGAATCTCCCCTAAACGATTAAAGAATACCGCTCGGGCTAACGCATTACGGGCTTCGCCTTTGTTTAATCCTGCTTGGACACGGCGACGCAATTCTTTATGCTGTAACCAATCTAAAATAAACAAAGTGCGTTCAATACGCCCCACTTCACGCAACGCTAAAGCCAAACCATTTTGTCTTGGATAACTGCCAAGCTTACGCAAGATAAGAGACGCAGTCACCGTTCCTTGTTTAATTGAGGTCGCTAATCGTAAAATATCGGACCAGTGCTCTTTAATCAATTGGATGTTGATTGTCCCACCGAGCATAGGTTTTAAGGCTTGATACGGGTTATCACCTTTGGGAATAAATAGTTTGGTGTCACCTAAATCTCGAATACGAGGGGCAAATTTGAATCCTAGCAAGTGCATTAACGCAAACACATGGTCAGTAAAGCCTGCGGTATCCGTGTAATGTTCATCGACTTTCAAATCTGATTGATGATACAGCAAACCATCTAACACATAGGTTGATTCACGAATACCGACATTCACAAGCTTGCTGTGAAATGGGCTGTATTGGTCAGATACGTGGGTGTAAATCAATCGCCCTGGCTCTGAACCGTATTTAGGATTAATATGTCCCATATTTTGTCCCCTGCCACCTGTTTTAAAGCGTTGTCCATCCGATGATGATGTTGTACCATCGCCCCAATATTGGGCAAATGGTTGATTTAATTGAGCGTTGGTCAGCACGGCTAAAGCGGCAGTATAAGTTTCATCCCGAATGTACCATGCCTGTAGCCATGACAACTTAGAATGGGTCGTGCTAGGACAGGATTCTGCCATTTTCTTTAATCCAAGATTAATACCATCGCTTAAAATGGCAGTTAGTAGTAAATGTTTGTCTTGGATTGAACTTTCACGCTTTAAATGAATAAACTCATCACTAAACCCTATCCATTCATCAACCTCAAGCAGTAATTCAGTGATTTTGATATGTGGGAGCATACTGGCAACTTGGGTTATCAGTATTTGAGCCGACTCTGGAAATACGGCATCGAGTGGGGTGATTTTTAAGCCTGAGCTGGTAATGCTTGCCTCTGGTAGGTTATCAGCTTTAGCAAGCTTATTGGTTGTTTTGAGCTGTTCTACAAGTAACGTTAAACGTTGATTCTGATAAGATAGATAATAGGGATTGATAGCAACGGGTAGCTCACCTTGTGGTATTTTTTGAAACTCATCCTTGGTTATTAGATAGTCATCAAAGGCTTTAAACTGCCGTGACCCTTGTACCCAAATATCCCCTGAACGTAAGGCGTTTTTTAGTTCGGAGAGTACGCATAATTCATAATATCGTACGTCGATATCATTATCTGTGTGAATCAGCTTGTGCCAGCGTTTCTTAATAAATTTGGTGGGTGGGTTATCAGGTAGCTTGCGACTCTCAGCTTTATTCATTGTTCGCAATACCTCAATGGCTTGCATTAAGCTGTTTGAGCTTGAGGTGGCTTGCAATGGCAGAATGTCTAGCATGGCGGGTGCATAACGGCGAATGGTTTGGTAACTGTCATTGATTCTTGGCAGAAAGTCAAAGTCATTGGGCTGAACGAGACTTTCGGCATCATCAACACTTTGGGTAAACGCTTCCCATGAAATGATGTTTTCAATCGCATCAAATGGGTCGATATTTTGTTGCTTCGCTTGGATTAAAGCTTTACCAATACGGGTATAAAGTTCAACTTTTTCATTGATGGATTTGCCAGATGCACTAAAAACTTGCTGATGTTTGTTTTTGGCTTTGTTAAAGATTTTACCAATGATACGGTCATGCAAATCAATAATTTCATCGATAATGGTGGCTTTGCTTTCACTAACCAAGGCAACTAGGGTGGCATACCGCCGTTTGGATTCAAATTTAGCAAGGTCAGCCGCTTGCATTTGACCACCTTCTCGGGCAATTTTTAGCAAGCGATTTTGGTGAATGCGGCGCTCAATACCGTCAGGTAAGTTTATATCGAGGCAGTATTGAAGCCTGTCAATGTGAGAAAGCATATGCCGAGAATTGGGTTTAAGTGGAGATTGACGTAACCAACCAAGATTAGTGAGATTGGTCCCATTTCTGATTTGAAGCAACGCATCGAGTTTCTCTACATGGTTTTGGCTTAAATCATCTGTTAGTCGAGAATAGATGGTTTTATTTGCCTGGGTAATGGCTTCGGCACAGATTTGCTCAATGGCGTTGATTGCAGGCAGTAGTATTCGCTGTGAACGCAAATAACTGATGAGATGTTCGGCAAGAATAACGCCTTTATCGGTGTCAATTGCCAGTGTGGTGAGATAATTGACATATTGCTCATCATTGAGGTGGGCATAGCTGATAAAGCCAAATAATTGCTGTAACTCTAAAATGTGCTCTCTTCTGGTTTTTTCTCTAAAACTATAATCATTCCAGCTATCTTGAGTAATGCCTAATTGCTGACTGGTAAAATTTAGCAAGTCTGAATCTGGGGATTCATTAGGTCCTAATACTATCCCAGGATACCGCATATAACAAAGCTGGATAGCAAACCCCAGTCTGTTCGCATCGCCACGACGTTGTTTGATGATAGATATATCCGCTTCGCTTAAGCTGTAACAACGAATAAATTCTGCTTGATTGTCAGGTAGAGCAATGAGTGATTGTTTTTCACTAGCAGATAAAATGGAGCGACGGGGCATAGCAAACAACCTTTGCTAAAATGATTAATTGATGAATTTCACACCTTTGGCAACTTTATAGATTGTGGCTCGACTGACCCCAAATTGTTTGGCAATATTAGTCGCTGAGGTATGACGGTCGCTCATCAGCTGGCGAATCATTTGTTTTTCATCATCGGTGAGTTTTTCAGGTCGTCCGCCTAAGCGACCCCGAGCACGAGCTGAGCTTAAACCTGCTTGGGTACGTTCTCGAATCAACTCTCGCTCAAATTCAGCAAGGGATGCAAACAAGTGAAAGGTGAGTTTGCCTGATGTGGTACTGGTATCAATGCTTTCTTTGATGGAAACTAGCTCACAGCCAATTTCTTGCAGTTGATTGACGATAGTGATTAAATCTTTAAGACTACGACCCAGTCTATCAAGTCGCCAGATGTATAGCGTATCACCATTTCGCAACGCTTGAAGACAGTTTTCCAGTTGAGGACGTTTGTCTTTTACTGAAGATATTTTCTCTTGAAAGATTTTTTCACAACCGCAGTTTGTTAGTGCATCCAATTGTAAATCAAGGTGTTGGTCAAGCGTCGATGTGCGAGCATAGCCGATTTTCATAAGTGCCTTTATAGGTGTTTATAAAGCAAAATATAAGGCTTTATTATACGCTATTTTATAAATGAGTTAATATACAAAAAATTGCTAGGATAGCCATTAAAAATGGGTGAAAATAAACTGTCTATTAAACCCTGGTTTTTTAGACAGTTGAAAAACGCTTAAAAATACTCGACAAAATTCCTTACCGCCCTATTTTTTCCGTTTTCTGTGCTGACCCCTTATGGATGAATAAATAGGGCTAATGAAAATTCATGATAAATTGATTACATTGACTGATGATGAAACGTTCGCTAAAAGCAGGGTGTTTGACCAAACTAATTGATTAAACTTAACCACCCTGCCAAGGCGACCAAGGTTGCCAATAGTACGGGGATAGTTAAAATCATCCCGACTTTAAAATAGTAACCCCAGCTTACCTTAATATTTTTAGTCGCCAACACATGCAACCAAAGTAAGGTCGCAAGCGAGCCAATCGGAGTGATTTTAGGCCCCAAATCACAGCCAATCACGTTGGCAAACACCATGGCTTCTTTAATCATTGGACTTGTAATATGTGCCCCATCAATGGCGAGGGCTTGGATCAGCACCGTTGGCATATTGTTCATCACCGACGATAAGATGGCGGATAAAAAGCCTGTGCCCACGGTTGCCACGAGCAGTCCTTGTTGTTCAAGCCCTTGTAACAACGTGGCCAGATAATCGGTTAAACCCGCATTTTTTAGCCCATACACCACCAAATACATACCGAGTGAGAAAATCACGATTTGCCATGGGGCGTTTTTGACCACAGGCATAATCGACAACTTTTTCCCCATATAAGCCACTATTAGCAACACTAGCGCACCTAGGCCAGCAATCACGCTAATCGGCACACCCATCGGCTCAAATACAAAAAACCCGAACAACAACGCCGCTAGTACCACCCAACCCGTTGTAAAAGTCGCTTTATCGGTAATCGCTGAATTTGGCTCATCAACCCATTCCAACGCATAGGCATTGGGTATGTCTTTACGATAAAACCCATACAACACCACTAGTGATGCTAATACGGATACAAGATTCACCGGCACCATCACCAACGCATAACGGTCAAACGGTACCTTAAAAAAATCCGCCGATACAATGTTGACGAGATTCGATACCACCAAGGGCAAGCTTGCCGTATCGGCAATAAAGCCTGCTGCCATAATAAATGCCAATGTGGTGGCAGGGCTAAAGCGTAATGCGGTCAAAATCGCAATCACAATCGGTGTTAAAATCAGCGCCGCCCCGTCATTGGCAAAAAATGCCGATACTACTGCCCCTAGCAGTACGATAAAGGCAAATAACCAATGACCATTGCCCTTGGCAAAACGCGCGACATGCAAGGCAACCCATTTAAAAAACCCCGCTTCATCAAGAAGCAAGCTGATGATGATAATGGCGATAAAAGCAAAGGTGGCATTCCAGACAATATCCCACACCACAGGAATATCATCCATACCAATCACCCCTGTCATGAGTGCCAACATCGCCCCGATGGTCGCTGTCCAACCAATGCCTAAGCCTTTAGGTTGCCAAATCACAAAAATCAGCGTGAGTAAGAAAATGATAGCGGCGATTGCCATAATGAATATCCAGTGCTATAGTTAGCAACATGATAATTTATATATTCGGATATGTAAATATATGAAAGAGAAATTTTTACCGCATGAGTTTTTTAAAGCATTGGGCGACCCAACGCGCTTAAGCATTATTCAACTGCTTAATGAAAAACAGTCGCTGTGCGTGTGTGATATCATCGATACCCTCAATCAGCCACAACCCACCATCTCACGACATCTTAACCAGTTAAAAACCATTGGCATATTGACCAGCGAGCGCAAAGGGACTTGGATTTGGTATAGCATTGACAACGATTTATCAGATTGGTGTAACACGGTGATTACTGCTTTGCCTGAGTTTAACCCTGAACTTGTCTAGGAACCCGCCTAGCTCATGAAGCAGATTTTATTCACGGTGGTTTTATTTGCGATAACGGCCATTGCCGAAATCGTCGGTTGTTATTTGGGTTATCAATGGTTGGTTGAGAAAAAACCGCTTTGGTATCTCATCCCATTGGTGATTAGTTTAGCCATCTTTGTGTGGTTATTGACTTTGCACCCAACGGCGACAGGGCGTGTGTATGCTGCGCATGGTGGCATTTATGTGGCTGTCGCCTTAATGTGGCTACACCTTGTCGACAAAGTCACGTTAATGGCATGGGACATCGCAGGAGGTAGCGTTGTACTACTCGGTGTCTGTATTATTATTTTTCAGCCATACGCCTTTAGTAAAAACTTTTGACTTAATCAGGCTATTTAAACCATTATCCATCTGAAGTGTCACCATTAGGCGCATTGCGTTGTGTGGGTGTGGTTAAAAATGGGGGTGTCATCTCTAAAGGATTGATAATTTGACGTTGAGACTGGGTTGCCATTGCCCACCACTGTAGCTGTAAAAAGCTACGAGCCAAGTAACTTTGCCAATCCTCGGTATTCACCGTGGGTAAAAAATGACCCTGTTCATCAAAGACTTCTTGCGCTTTTGGAATATGAATCATAGCTGATACCGATAGACAGCCCAATTCTGCTAAAAAAGTGCGCATATTGATGGCCGCTCGCATACCGCCCCATTGCCCTGCTGAATAAGTGACAATGCTACTTGGCTTGAATGAAAATAATGAGCTGCCAAAGTGATTGAGTAAGTCCATCAAGGCAGGACTCATAGCGTGGTTATATTCGGGACTTACCATCACATAGCCGTCCGCTTGGGCGATTTTATTCGCCAGACGCTCTAACGGTTCAGGTGCTTTACCTTTAGCATAGGCAAAATGCGGTTTAAAAACCGGTCCTAATGGATAATCGAGTGGGTCAATGATTTCCACGGTAATGTCTGGAAACGCGGCTTGCAAATACCGCTCACAAGCCAATGCCACACGCTCACCGAGTCTGGCAGGTTTTGGTGGGGTGCTATCGCGTACCGAACCTAAAAAAATAAGAAAGTTCATTAATTCATTTCCAAACTTGTAAGTTTAATAAGAATAATGGAATTATGCTTAATTGTAGCGGTCAAGTTTAATTAGACAGCCTTTAAGAGATTTTGATTAAAAAACTGTATTTCTTTCTCGACTAGTGTTAAGTAATCATTGAAGCTGTGTGGTCTAACTTGACGGTAATAGCCG
>LR733352.1:0-2648 GCA_902506225.1 Enhydrobacter sp. 8BJ
ATTTTATCACTGCCAGGTGGGGGTTACAGGGGGCTTTATACTGCTCGAATCATGGCAGATTTCGAAGATCAATTTGGTAAACCCATCGGGCAGAGTTTTGATTTGATAGCAGGTACATCGATAGGTGGGATATTAGCTTTAGCGGCGGCTTATGAAGTACCGATGAGTACTGTTGTAGACTTATTTCAAGATCATGGTAAAAAAATATTCGAAAAGCAACGTTTTAACTTTTTTGGTATAAGAAAGGCAAGCTATAGTAATGAACACTTAAAAAGTCAATTAATTGAGTTTTTTGGTGATTCCAAAATTGGCGATTTAAAACACAACGTCATTATCCCTTCTATCAATTTCTCAGCAGGAAAACCTGTTGTATTTAAAACCCCTCATCATGAATCATTTGTTCGAGACCATAAGTGTCGAATAGTTGATGTTGCTTTGGCTACATCGGCAGCCCCAACTTTTTTCCCGAAATACAATTTTGATAATAGTAACTTTGTCGATGGTGGTCTATTTGCTAATAATCCAGGTATGTTGGCAATCCATGAAGCACAACACTTTTTTAATATACCCAAAGATGATATTTACTTGTTGAATATTGGGACTTTATCGTCAAATTTATCAGATGTTGCAAAAAAAAAGCAGAAAGGTGGGATGCTTGACTGGGCCAATGGTTTGGCTTTGCATAAAGCTCCAAAAAATATTATCGAGTTAACGTTGTCGACGCAACAAGAGATGCTCACCCATATGACTCGGCATGTATTGGGAAATCGGTATTTTAGTATTGATGCAAACTTATCCAAAAGTTCATCAGATTACATCGGTTTAGATAGATGCGATGATAAGGCGATTAGTGTCTTAATATCTAATGCTCAACAATGCTCAAAAGAGGCATTGGGGAATGCCGATATTCGAGAGTTATTATCACATAATGCAACCACACCAAATTGGGTTAAATAAATTTTAAGGAATTATCAGTTATGACAGATATTAGTACAAATAATTTGCACCGTGTTTTCAAGAATGACAATAATGGCTTTTTTCACAAGCTGCTTCCAAATATGGAGCAACTTGATGCTTTTAAACATTGCAAAGATAAAGTTCAAGAAAAACTTGAATCTGACCTAAAAGTGATTTACGGCGTTAAACCAAAATTTCGCTTACAAGGCTCATGGGCTTATGGTACTTGCAATGTGCCTGCTTTATCGACTCAAGAAATGGATTTTGACTATGGATGCTATCTTCCAAATGCTTGTTTTGTGGATGACGAGAAAACCGAGGGAGAAAAGATACTGCAACATGTAGAGCAGTCTTTAAAGGTCGTATGTGATGAACAAGGCTGGTCGTTAGATACTTCCAATGCAAGCTGTCTGCGTATTACAGGGTTCTTATCACAAGCCCATTTTGATGTGCCTCTTTATGCGGTTCCTGATGATATGTTTGCTGATTTACAAGACGTTCAAATTAGGACGCAAAAATCTGAAACTATTGCAAATGAGAGCATAGGTTTAGACTCAGCAATCTTAAGCCTTGATTTTAGTGAAAAAAATGGGGATACAAGACCTGATAGCTTATCAGTTTTCTTTGGTGAATCTCAATTTAGTAATGAAATAACTTTTACGACATTATCTAATGAAGCTAGGCATGGTCGCTATGAGCTTGGTTTAGATAGTATCAATGAGAAAAATTCGGTTTCTAAAACTGTAAAAAAATTTAACAACCAAAAAATTCAAAATATTCGTTTAATTAAGCGAGATGAAGATTGGAAACCATCTGACTGTGAAAAAGTGCGAGAATGGTTCGTTGGCACTTGTGATAAATATCCTAATGAAGGGCAACAACTTCGTGCTATTGTTAGATACGTCAAATCATGGCGAGATTTTTTGGGCCCACATTTTAAAAAAGCTCCAAGCTCTATTGCCTTAATGGTATTAGTAACACAATCTTATGAGCATCTACAACAAAGGGATGATAAAGCTTTGAATGCGGTTGTAAAAGATTTGCCAAACGCCCTAACTAAATCAATTAACTGCAAAGATATAGTTGGTCATGAGTCAGAAGACTTTAATAGTCTTGATGCACAAGAAAGAGAGTTTGCTAAATCACTAGCGAGTCAATTTAGTAAGGTTTTAGATGACTGTCTGTCTAAACACACCACTGCTTTTGATTGTCTTGCAGACTTGGAGACACAGTTGGGTTGTCGCATCCCTATGCAACCTGAGTTAGTTACAATTAATATTAAAAATGAAAGTAAATCAAGCTTCATTGAGTCTCAGCCATTAGCTACTGTATCTGCCCCTGCTATTATTACAACACAGATTGGTGGTTAATCATAACTCTATGAATAGGCTAGATATCTTACGCTGTATCCGCCAATCTCATCCAGATTGGCAACGAATTAACGGATCTAATTTTTTAGACGGTTGGATGATTAAAATCAAAGTTGGTAATTACGACTTTGAGATTCTGATGGAAATTGTTGATTGGGATTTTTTAAAACTCCCAACAGTTTGCCTCAAAGAACCTAATTTTAAAAATTTTAAAAAGCTTTTACCTTTACCTCATTTATCAATTTATTCCAAAGAGTTCGATAACAGCTTATTTTACAACCTTTGCTATGCAGTGACTGATAGTCTAGCGTATGATAATTA
>LR733353.1:0-2899 GCA_902506225.1 Enhydrobacter sp. 8BJ
ATTATTAGCAAAGGAATTTTTAAGACAGCCACAAATAAAGTGATAACCTACAATGCTTCAAGTACAAAAGTAAATGAGTATATCAAACTAAGGTATAAACTTTATTGGGGAGAAAAATTTTTTCTACTGATGATGTTTAATTTTATAATTCTGCTTTTTTTCAAAAAAATTTAATTTCTAAACGAAATTAGTGAAATTATCTATTTGAAAATTTATTTCTTCAAATTTAAGGAAAAGGATATGGCTAATATAACAGGAAATTTAGGCGGTGCAACTCAAATCTATGTAGCAGTAACTAATACTCCCATCGCTGGTATGGGAGCAGGAGCACAAGTTATTGATGCCAAGAATAATGATGTAACTGGAAATATATCAGCAGGTATAGGGGTTAGTAGCTATTTGTCAGGTTGGGGTAGTAATGTTGCAGATCTGGCAGGTAATACAGCTTTAAAGAATACATTTGGTGCCGCTGGGGCTGCTCTAGGAGTAGCACAAGTAGGTGTAAACTTATATAGAACAGATGGTGATATAGGAAAGTTAACTGCTGGAGATCTTTTAACTGTAGCAACTTCTATAGTAACCATTGCAGCTTTAGCTAACCCAGCATCAGCAGTCATCTTCGGAGGCTTAGCTGTAGTGACTGCTGCTGGTATAGTATATCCCTACTTAGCTACTCAGACAGGACAAACTACTATTAGTGATATGGGTCAATACTGGAAAAAGACTTTGAATGAATTAGCCCATGATATAGCAGTCGGCGAAGGACTTCTCCCACAAGATGGTGTTCAAAAATACCACATCTATGACCCAATTGTTCTTGACCTAGATGGAAACGGAATTGAAACCATTGGCTCGGACAAAGCTGGTGCACTCTTTGACCATAATAATGATGGTATTCGTACTGCAACTGGTTGGGTTAAATCAACAGATGGTATATTAGTGATCGACCGTAATGCTGATGGTCAAATTAATAACGGGAGTGAAATTTTTGGTGATAGTGTTACCTTAAAAGATGGCACGATTGCGAAAAATGGCTATCAAGCATTAGCAGAGTTTGATAGCAACCAAGATGGCAAAATTAGTGCAGAAGACGAAGCATTTAATCAACTAAAAATTTGGAAAGATACAAATCAAGATGGTATTAGCCAAGAGGGTGAATTATTTACACTTAATCAATTAGGCGTTAAGTCTTTAAGCCTAACTAATCAGGAATCTAGTACTACTTTAGAGGGTGGTAATGTGTTAGTTCAAACAGGTAGTTATGAAACTACTGATGGACAAACTAGAGTAATGGGTGATGTGAATTTTACCTTTAACTCAGTCTATAGCGAATATGCTGATAGAATTACACTGACTGCAGAACAAATGCAAGTTGCCAATTTACAGGGAGTAGGGAATTTAAGAGATTTAAGAGAAGCTGCTGCCATTTCAAGTAGCCTAGCCTCCACATTAGCAGCTTACTCGGCTGCAGAGACCAAAAAAGATCAATTGCAATTACTTGATGATTTAATAGTTGAATGGGCAAGAACAGATCCTACACTTATTCAAAGTAAACAAACAGTATTTCAAAGCGTTGAATGGGTAAAAACCACTAATGAAGGTATTGCAATAACTCCAACTCAAGAAGTGGCGTGGATAACGGCACCACCGCGCTTGTCAGAGCAAGCAACTCGTGAGTTAGGAGTAATTAATAACCTATTGCCAATCCTATACAGTTTTATGGGTCGTGTACCATCAAATTCTTATTATAAAAATGAAGCAGATATTCATAAGTTTTATTCGGCAGTGACTAATAGTTATGAGCAATTAAGAGAAAGTGTATATGAAGGTCTGTTATATCAAACGCGGTTAGACGTCTATTTCTTTGATATCGGTATTAATCTTGACGCAACTAATAGTGCAAATATATTTGATTACACCAATCTTACCAATAAACTTACCAACTTATTTAAAACAAATCCAGAAAAAGCCTTAACGGATACTTTTGATTTATTAAACCATCATCCTGCTCTAGTAGATGGTTGGCAAAAAGAAGGGATTATCACATTAAGTGAAATGATTGATAGTTACCTTAATACTCATAGTGGTGAACAGTTAACCGCTGTTATTGACCCAAACAAAATTCACGTTTTAGGTATTTATTTTGGGTCTAATGAAGACGACACTATAGCTGGCACTAATGGCAACGACATCTTAAACGGTGGCGCTGGCAATGATACCTTATTGGGTCAAAATGGCTACGATATTCTAAATGGTGGTACAGGCAACGACAACCTGTATGGTGGCGACTGGGGAGCTGACACATATGTCTTTAAAGCAGGCGATGGTCAAGACGTTATTAGTGATCGTGGCTATTACTGGGATACCAACACTATCAATGAAATTAAATTAACAGGTGCTAAAGCTGGTGATGCCAAATTTACTCATTCAGGCAATGATTTGATCATCCAAGCTTATGACACTGATGATAGTATCACTATTAGTAACTTCTTTGGTGACACGTATGCTCAAGACTTCAGTTTCACTTTTGATGATAAAACATTAACCCTAACTGATCTTGCTGCTTTACCTATCAGTGTTTTAGGCGATACCGCTGACAATACCTTGTATGGTTGGAATGGACAAGATGCCATGTCTGGCGGTGCAGGTAACGATAAACTTTATGGTTACGATGGCAACGATATTTTAGATGGTAATGAAGGTGACGATTACCTAGAAGCAGGCAATGACAATGACAATCTAATTGGCGGTGCAGGCAACGACACACTCCATGGTCAAAATGGCTACGATATTCTAAATGGTGGTACAGGCAACGACAACCTGTATGGTGGCGACTGGGGAGCTGACACATATGTCTTTAAAGCAGGCGATGGTCAAGACGTTATTAGTGATCGTGGCT
>LR733355.1:0-6216 GCA_902506225.1 Enhydrobacter sp. 8BJ
CTCTTCAGAATCATGACGAAAAAACCGTGTTACTCATTTCAACCAAATAACGTGAAAGAAAAAACGTATGACTGGTGTCAGATCGACCCTAAAAAATACTAGATGATCGGTACTTTGCTTGGTTTTTCTCATTACTGATCAGATTACAGCAAGCGCAAAGTTGCCCGACTTTGAAACATGGCTAAAGCCATCTTTCAAAGCATCGAGCGATAGTCATCCAAAAATTTCGGAATGGCTATCCAACTGATGCAGTTCTAAAATATCGTCACCAACAAGCCTATAGATCAAGACTAAATCAGGCTTCACATGACAATCACGACAATTCTTAAACTCTGCACCACCCTTCAAGGGATGATCTAAATATTTTTCAGGCAAAGGATTATTTGCGACTAAACAATCTAATACTTCTGCCCATTCAGCCGTAACCAGTTCTAAATAACGTCTTTTAATATCACGTTTAAAAGAACTGGTTACGATAATCTTACGTTTAGCCATGTGCTTCTTCCGACATAGCTTTAATCGCTTCTTCTACCGTTTCGTACTCGGTGTACTCGCCATTTTCAATCTCTTTTAAAGATTGAAGTAACTTGGCTGCTGCTTTAGGCGTTAAAGCAGTTTCTCGCGCATAGTCAAAAGATAAAGGGATCGCCTTAGTTTTAACGATTTGATTCAAGAACAGTTTGAATGCTTGGGGCATAGTCAAACCGTAGTCTTCCAAAATAGGCGTGACTTGTTCTTTTAACTCTGCTTCTAAGCGCATATTGAAATTGACTGCGGGCATGATTTCCTCACTCAAAAACCATTAAAGTAAAGATAATATAAGGCATATTCTTTACTTTTTCATTACTTTTGATGTAATAAATGGTTTCTAGCAACTGAAATTCGTATAAGCGCCATTATGTTAAATGATCCATCATATTAGGATATTTTATCCATCTATAGTTATTAACCTTAAACTCTCTAACATGAGTAAAATCAGACCAAATTAATTTACTGCCTTTCGTCCACTTTAAAGATTGAATACGAAGATTTACTTTTAATTTTTCTTGTTCTGTTGCAGGTCTTAAATCCCCAAGCTCACCATAGAGTCTTACACCAGGATGAGAGTTAAATTGCCCTTTAATGAATGACGATAACCAAAAAACTTTGCTTGAGTTCACAGCACAGATACAAACATTTTTATTTTGTTTTAGATTTTCTGCTAATTGATGAGAAAATGAATCAAACAGAAAACCTGTTCCATCATCATTCAAGAAAACTGTTCCTATTGGAGTAATGTTAGGTATTCCCTCGATAGATACGCTAGCAATATTTACATGCATATTTGCTTTTTGCGCTTTAATAAAAACATCTTTAATTATTTTCCAGTTATTCAAATCAATTTTCATTTTTATAAGTCCTTATTCCAATTCCATTTATTTGTAACTTACATCTGTTTTTAGTTCATTGACTAGAAGAACTAATTTTATATTTTTATAGATATTACCCCACTCTCAACACTTTTAGAGGGGGTTGAAACAAAAAAGGTATGAACTTAAACTTTAATCAATGACCAAAAAGATTAGAGAATAAGCCATGCCCATCGACGAATTTATCATTAAAATCTATCTAATGGTAGATGACTACTACAAAAAGATTGTAACAAATCGGCTAAGACAAGGCGGATATGCACCAAAGCTAACCGACAGTGAAATTATCACCATGGAGATAGTGGGTGAGTTTTTACAGATGGACACCGATTCACAAATCCATCAGTATTTTAAACAACACTGGCAAACATGGTTTCCCAATCTAGGCTCATAGGGGTCAGCACAGAAAACGGAAATTATAGGGCGGTAAGTACATTTGTTTACTTCTATGCAGTTGTTATTTAAGAACTTCGTTAAAAATCTTTCAATTAAATTCCATGTTGCCAATCTCTAGAAGACAGCCAAAGCATAAAAATATAAATCTCTGATTTTTAATAAATCAATTAGTCGACAAAATTCCTTAGCGTGCTATTTTCTCCGAATTCTGTGCTGCCCCCAATTAGCAATATTTAGAAAGGTCTAGGATAGCTATTTCTTGGCACGGGTTGAGATTTTGGAGCAACTGATAGATCGCTATCCGCCAAAGGCTCAATTTCACTTAATTCTCGCCTAGTCGTTACCATCTCACTATAAGCTTCTTTGAAATCAGGATTATTCATCTGGTTCATCGTATAATTGTCAGGCTTACTATCAAGCCCACGCTGTTTCCAGTTCCGCATATCTACCACAGGCTCAAAGCCATGTTCTAGCAAGTGACGATTTACTAACTCACCCCAACGCTCACGCTGGGCTTTTAGCATTGCTCTACGCTCGGCAGGGGGTAATCCTGTATTGTCTTTCTTTGCTCCACCCTTGACTGGGTTCTTGGCGTTATAACGCTTAAATAAGCGATCAAAAGGGCGAGCAATACCATCATTCAATCGCTCACTAAACATTAAATGCGCATGAGGTTGTTCGCCACCATCTAAAGCAGGTTTGTTATGCACCACCACTTGATAAGGATATTTTGTCCCTATCTCTCGTTCTATCCACTCCCCCAATAATACCAATCTTTGCTCCTGACTTAGCTCTCGAGGTAATGCCAAGATATGCTCACGGTATGTTGATCCATTCTTACGCTCATGTAGATCAGCCATTTCCCAAAATAAAGCTGGGTTATCCTTTACCCAATCAGGCATATTGCCGTAGCTATGTGCAACAACTTGGTCGCTATCTTTGGCAAATTTATCTAATTTAGCAATGTATTGGCAGTGAGGTAATGCTTTACCTTTTCGCCCAACTCGTACACTCATCATCCCAATCGCCATAATTAAGCCTATATTCGTTTGCTTTTTAAGCCCAATACATCAACCAATGCCACAGGATCGGGTTGGTGTATTGGGTGAGGGAGGGGATTGCAAAGGGGTAGGAACTGACCCCTTGCCACGTTTGTTTTAGTTCTGCCCTAGTAGAAATAAAACGTCTAAACGTGCTTTTTGTACTATCGTACAAAAAGGTGTAGGATGATGCAACATACCAAAATGATTCGCCTATGTGCATACCTAATTTCTTAGCAAGTCCTTAAGTATCTTAGAGATATGTGTATACCGCTTTTTGCCCTTGGCTTATGAGCTGATTGCTGTTAGGATGCTATATGTGTATACCTATTATTAAGGGAAACATTAAGAATGGATAATAAAAATTCAGCAAACAAAGACCCACTAAAATTTTTAACGGTTAGTCGAGCAGAGCGTAATAGAATGTTCAACATGCAACACCAAAATGCGTTTCGCTCATTTAAGTCGCAATCGGTAGTAAACGTATTAAAGAGCATTGATATTGGAGCGGATTTGTCGATGTTGAGCATTCTGCCTTCACATTATGAGCCTTTGGAGGGTGAGATAGAGGATGAGTTTGCCGAAAGTGAAATTCATTCGTCTTTGGATAATTCACTGTCTAGGCTAAAGGGTGAGTTGAATTCGTACAGAGCAGGTAAGATAGCTCGTGAGCTATTGGGGGTAAATTTAGATAAATCTAAGTTGTTAGGATTTGCTAAACCTAGTGACTATGTTTATCAGTTGTCATCCAAGGCGGTGTTTGAGGTGGCTTTTGAAAATCGTTTAGCTTTAAAGAAGTTAGTGATTGTGGAGCATCATAACTTGAAAATAATTCGGTTTCCTTATTTGCAGGGGCTGTATTATCGGCAAGAAAGTCGCTGTGGTGCAGACTTTGATGGGTTGACTGTGGATTCAGATGTATTTAAAGATGGGTTTTGCCATCAGTATTGAGATTGGAGGGTTATATGGTAGAGGTGGTTTTGACGGCTGATGATTTACGCTTGGCTGATGAGATGAACCATTTATATGGGGCTAAGGCTAAGGAAGATCTGTCAGATAACGAGGTAGAGTTTCTACGCTTGTTTATGGTTAAGAATCGTTCTGAGGCATGTGTACGCAAGCTAAAACTATTAATCAAGCTATATCGGCAGGAGAAGCGGTTTTTAACAGCCAAAGGTAAAACAGAAAATATGCTAAAGCGTGAGCGTGATGCTAAACAGAAAAAACTAGATAAATTGGCGTTTGTGCTAGGCTATGGGGTATTTAATACAATCCAAGATGAAGCTAGTCGTTCTAGAGAAGATAAACGATTCAATAGTTTGCGTTCTATGTTAATCAAAATGTGTAGCTTTGGTCTAATTGATGAAAGAGATTGGAGTTTAGTACAAGATATTATCTTTGCTGGTGAAAAGAATGCTAAATCATGGCTAGAACTTTTAACCAAATCATTAGATCCAAAAAATGAAGAATTTATCCAGATTGAGAGATTTATTCAGGATTATCTAGAACGTTTCAGTAGTTAATTTTTAAGTTTTTAGGAAAAAAGGTTTTTACGTTTTTATAGTTTTTATAGTTTTTACGTTTTTAAGTGGTCGTAAATCCACTCGTATCAACAGTTCTAGTGTTTATAAACACACGTTTTACGACCTACAAACACACGTTTTACGACCCATAAACACACGTTTTACGACCTACAAACACACGTTTTACGATAATTAAAACACAATTTTATAATGTGTGTTTTTAAACATTTATATTATATAATGTGTTTTAATTTATAAGCTAAGAAAACAATTATGGGAAATTTAATTGTAAAAGACCATGCTTTTATAGAAGCTAGCTATACCTTAGATACTGTGGAACAGCGTTTAATATTTTTAGCGATTTTAGAAGCTCGCAAGTTGGGTGATGATATTGAAAGTGTATTAAACAAAACTTTAACTATCCATGCCCAATCTTATATGCAACAGTTTGACGTGGCGAAAAATACCGCTTATGAAGCTCTAAAGCGTGGGGTCAACGGATTATTTGAAGCAGAATTTAATTACACCCAGTTTGTTGAGAGTAGTCAAAAAATTGAGTTTGTCCGCAGTCGCTTTGTGCAAAAGATTAGTTACGTTGATGATTTGGGATTGGTCAAATTGGTTTTTGCCAATGACGTTGTACCATTGATTGTAGGATTGGAAAAAAAGTTCACCAAGTACGAGATAGAGCAGATTAAAGGCTTACAGAGCCGATACGCTATTCGCCTGTATGAATTGCTGATTAAATGGCGATCTGTGGGTAAAACCAATGAAATTTCATTGGATGAGTTAAGAAAGCATTTTGGGTTATTGGGTGATGAATATATGCGTATGCACCACTTCAAAGCAAGAGTTTTAGATTTGGCTATTAGTCAAATTAATGAGTACACTGATATTACTGCTGAATATGAACAGCATAAACAAGGTCGAACCATTACAGGCTTTACCTTCAAATTTAAACAAAAAGCCAAATCCAAAGCGGTGAAAGCTGACAATACAGAGCGTGATTCGCATACCTTAGATATGTTTGTGCCAATGACAGACAATCAACGCTTTGCCTTCGCTAAAAAAATATCTCAATTACATGAGGCATCGTATTTGGCACAAGGGCAAGCAGGTCGAAGTTACGATGTGTTTGCTGAACAAATTGCTGAAGCATTATTAGATAGTGAAAAGCAGAAAGTATATTTACCCTTCTTATCGAAATTAGGGTTTAAATTTTAAGATTTTTATTCGCTGTTTACAGGTTGTGGTAGAAGTAGTCCTTGATATCAAAAACAAAAATTATTTTAAGGGAATAAAGGCTTCTGACTATCACCAAATGATAAGTTATCTGACCCCTAGACGATCAGTTATATATTCTATTGGCATCCATGAAGGAATACAGAGAAGCCATAGCAGACGATAACAAGCGGTTAGAGACGTTTTACAATGAAATAGCTAGTGGAGTACTCAATAAGGCTGAAAAGTCGCTAGAAATCGTAAATAAGAAGCATACAGGCGCATTGAATAACAGTATTCAGCTTTTAAACCAAGTTGCGGCTCAACTAAATGTAAAATTTATCCTATTTTTCGCCAGTACTTTTGTGGCTTTGGTTCTCGTATTGCTTTTGGCTATATTTTTGTATATCCCAAGCCTTGATGAAATCCAACAGCGCAGAGCAGATAAGAAAGCATTAGAAGCATATGCACTTCAAATCAAAGTTGATGATGGAGAAACACTCTTCAGAATCATGACGAAAAAACCGTGTTACTCATTTCAACCAAATAACGTGAAAGAAAAAACGTATGACTGGTGTCAGATCGACCCTAAAAAATACTAGATGATCGGTACTTTGCTTGGTTTTT
>LR733347.1:0-1160 GCA_902506225.1 Enhydrobacter sp. 8BJ
ATCCTCATTGAGGCGAAGTGGACGCAGGGCTTCCATCCAGCTTCTAGCATCTATCAGTTCAAGGGAAAAGTCGACGGGAAGCTTTCAGGCACGCTCGGCCTATTCATCAGCATGAACGGGTTCAGCCCGGACTCGGTCGATGCCCTCGTAGCAGGGAAGGAGTTGAACCTAATACTCGCAGATGGTGACGACATTCGCACCCTTGCAAATACAACACTGACGGCCTCCGAAGCTTTGCGAAGGAAACTCCGCGAAGCGGGAGAGTACGGAAATCCTTCGTTCCCATTGAGTAGCATCGTGCATGACTCGCCGGCACTTCCTGGAGGGCGAATCGTAATCACCGAGGGCCAGGCGGAAGTTCTCTACCTTCAGTCCGTCCAGACGCTCCTCGGCACATCCGCGACGCCGCGGATTGTATCGGCCGGTGGGCCTTCCGCTATGCCTTCCTTGGTTCAAAGCCTACTCACCGTGGGAGAAACGCCCTCAATCGTTCTCGTGATTGACCAGGACCTAGAAAGTTCGCCGCTACATGAAGCGTTGCGGTCACTCCAGACCGAAGCTGAGTCTCGCGGTACCGCTATCGAACTGATCTGGGTTGAGCCAGAGCTGGAAGTTGCTCTGGGACTGTCCAGTCCAGACGTCCCCTGGGAGGCCCGAAAATGGCTCCGGCAGTCATCACCGGATGAGGTTATTCGAAGACTGCGGACCACGGATGTCCCTAGCCTTGCCAGAAGTAACGATTCTCTGCGCCAGCTGCTTCGGGCCCTGGGCGTCAACACTGCAGCATAAACGCGAGGCCTACCCAGTTCTCACCCCTAATCGCCGCTGTTCTAGAGGGAAGCATCGTCGTATCGCATTGGACCGGGCGAAATTCACGATCCGCGCTTCGGGCGAAACCGCACGTGCCCGACAAAGTGCAACTCTAGCGCCGTCAATGGCAGCGGGAAGCAGTGTTCAGCTGGGTTACTTCTGGCCGCGAGCACGACCGCGGAGTGGGGGTCGTGCAGCCGACCTCCCCCTTGCCTCGAGCTGCCTCAGTAGCACAGTCAGCGCCACGGACGATTCCACGCCCGAGTCAGGGCGTCGTGACGGATAAACTCGTACCGAGTGCTGAAACCTGCTCCTGGCACTCGCCTAAAGACGAAGTCGGTATACCCACC
>LR733354.1:0-1614 GCA_902506225.1 Enhydrobacter sp. 8BJ
GTTTATAAGGTGGTGCAAGATGCCAAAAAAGGGAAATAAAAATAAAACATTTATTAAAAACGCATTTTAAATATAAAATACCTGTATTTTTATCTCAATATAAGATTATTTTATATGTTTTTATTTTACGACATTTCTTTTTACCGCATTGAGTTTTTCATATTTATTTTGTCCCAAGATTTCTTGGCAACGATTTAACAGGGTTTGACGAATAAAGTTACTAACAGAAACTTCATGCTGTTCAGATAATTTACCGACCGTTGCTTCGATAATCTCCAATTCTTCAACATACAATGGCACAGAGATATTACGCCCATGCCTGGTGCGAGAGCGTTGTTTGGGCGTAAGGCTATTTGGCTCAATAACTACTTCATTTTTATTGCGAGTTATAACCTTCTCGACTGCCTTTATGGTGTCTTGCGTATCAGAATTAACATCTTGTACAAAATCCACTTGTTCACGGGCTTTTTTAAATCTATTTTCCGTCATTTATAACACCTCAATTAAAAACTCATTAAGCTCATCTTTTGCTTTGCTACTCCCCATTTCAGACACTGAAAGACTTTCAATAATCGCATCTCGAAATTGCTTACGGTCATGAATAACTGTATTAATCAATTTTAGGATAGGAAAATCTGTCAAATACTCTTTCGCTTGGTTGACTTCGTTATTTTTTGGATTAGCAGAAGCCTTGTTAATTACAGCAAAAACCTTTAACGCAGGATTCTTTTTGGTTGCCGCTTGGGCTTTATCCGCAATATAGGGAATTACTTCCAAATCAAGCAAACTGGGTTGCGTGGGAACAATTAATTTGTCAGAAACTAATAATGCCTCTCGGAAAATCTCAGAATCCCGACCTGCGACATCAATCAAGATATAATCATATTTATCGTTGAATGGTTCTAAGGTGTCCAAAAGATTGGCATGAACGGTTATGACATCTAACTTATTTTCCCGATGTTCATTCCATTGAAAAGCCGAACGTTGTTCATCCGCATCGACCAATAACAACTTGCCTTTGTTGCTGAGCGCCACTGCCAAATTGGTGGCTAAAGTTGTTTTCCCAACACCACCCTTACGATTGGCGATAGTAAAAATTACTGCCATTTTTTAATCTCCTATTTTTAAGGTATTTTACATCAAGAAAAAGATTATAGTAAGTGAATAATTATCCAAATAGAAATATTTTATAAAATAAAAATACCTGTATTTAAAGATTAATATACAGGTATTATAAATTTTAAAATGAATTTTGATTTATGTCCCTTCAGGTATTAATTCAAAAAGTTGGCGCTTCAACTCGTCAAAATCTAGCGAATCATTACCAAAACCCTTATTCATCTGTCTTTGTACCCAAGCTCGAATAGCGGTAAAATTATCGAAATTGCTATCAACTTCTAAAAAGTTTGCAAGACCAAAGCCATTTTGCACTTCTAACTCTCTGATTAATCGGTTAGATAAGCGATTAGCTTGTTGGCTGATTTGTTTTTGGGCTTTTAACATTTTGTTTAAATGTTTTGCATTGACACCTAGCATGAAAAACTCCTTATGATTTAATCCATGATTGAAAGAATATTCAAAGTTGCGACTGTCCTACCACAAAATATGTTAAAA
>LR733348.1:0-1708 GCA_902506225.1 Enhydrobacter sp. 8BJ
GAGGCGTGTTCTGGCTCTGGCTTTGCTTTCGGTCTTGGCTAGTTCGCCAAAGTCATGTTCGTCTAGGCTGTGTTTGGATCTTAGTTTATTCATGTATCTATGATACTATAGTTTATGGGTTTGGTATAACTAACAGAATTTATGCATTAATTCCATGATTTGATAGACGGTAATGGATTTTCAATGAGAATCGCTACAATTAACATAGTCTAGATGATGTAAAATTTTTGGCTTAGGCTAAGTACATTTAGTTTACCCTTCTCTTCTATCAAATATTACCGTATGCGTTTCTCTATGAAATTCTATACCTATCTGATGAATGATACGACTGGGTGTTGTGTATTTGTCAGCATAACGCTTCTGTTGTATTTGAGCTAAGGCAGTTCCTTGTGGTTGATCGTTTTTACCATTCACGACTTTAAATTCAAAAATGTAAACGTGGTCTCCAACGATGAGTGTCATGTCGATATTACCAAGACTTGTTGCGTCTTCTGTGATAGTTTGAAAGCCTAAACTGGCAAACAGTGCGTAGAAGACGCTGGCCCAATAGCCTTCGTAATTGGCAATCGGATTATTTCTGTGCCAGTTATGGGGAATGCTACTAAAAAATGCTTGGATAATGCTTTCAATGCCATCAAGATTATGCTGAACAATCGCTTCGTAAAGTTCACTTTGTTTGAGTAACATATCATCTTTGGCATGGGCGATGTATTTTAATAGCAGTGATTCCGATAAGCTTTGTTGTACTTCAATGTTAGGAAATTTTAGGGTATAACGTACACTGGGTTTTAACAGCATTTTATCAATGGTGAGATAACCCGTTTGAAATAGTAAGGCGATGATACTGATATCGCTTATTTCAAATTGTGAGAGGTTTTGACTATCAATAAGTCTACCAATCAGTTGATGGATATGGATGTTTTCATTTAATAGTTTATCCATTAAGAAGGTTGCATTACCTGTTTCTACCCAGTAGTTTTTATAGAGCCTTTGTGGGTTACTTAAAAACAGTAAGACGTCAAATGGGTTATAGACTGCTTCACCTGTCCAATTATAGCCGTTATACCATTTTTTTAACTCTTCAAGATCCACTTTATCTAATTCTACAGCGAATACGTTTTCAAGCTCAGATTGGGTGTAACCACAAAGCGCTGAGAATCTTTCATCTAAGGTAACATCGTATAGATTATTTAAACCTGAAAATAGATTGATTTTACTAAATTTAGAAACGCCTGTGAGCATGGCAAATTGTATATGGGCATCTTGACCTTTAATCACGGAATAAAAATCCCTTAATTGATTACGGACAATAATAGATTTTTCTGAATTCTGCAAACTGTCTAAAATCGGCTTATCGTATTCATCTATCAATATGACAACTTTTTGCCCTGTTGTTTCATGGCAATGCTGAATGAGTGCTTGAAACCTACCACTAATCGTTTTTAAGCTATTAGTAATACGCCATCTTTCTTCTAAAGCCGTTAAAATGTCCGATAAAGCAAGAGATAAGTCATCGTAACCTTCTATACCGCCATCAAAGCTAATGCGAATAACAGGATAGGATTGCTCCCATTGCCAGTGATGTTCAGCATATAATCCAGTGAATAGCGCCTTGTTACCTGCAAATATTTCAGCAATAGTATCAAGGGTCAGGCTTTTGCCAAACCGTCTAGGTCTTGATAAAAAAATATATTTACTAGTATTAATT
>LR733375.1:0-3203 GCA_902506225.1 Enhydrobacter sp. 8BJ
GTGTATTAACTATATGAGTTTATTATGAAAAACGGATTAACTAAATCAGAAAATGAGTTATTGGATAGATTGGTTAGGGAATTTGAGGCTAAGGTTGCTAAATCTAAAATATTAGCAGATGAGCAAATGTTAATGTTGACACTATTTCAGAAAGCTTTATTGTCAGATTCGGATTTAAGAAAATTAAGATTATTACTTGGTTTTGAGCAAGCTAAAATTACTGCTCGTGAAACTAAGAAAAAAGCTAAACTAGCTTTGCAAATGCATGAAAACGAAAAGAAACAAGTTATTGAAAATCGCTATCGACGTTTTGGTTTGGTGGTTATTGAGTCGTTAAAAAAGTTACCGGAAAATAAAGCTACGATTTCTTTGTCTGATTTTTTAAATATGATGCTTGCTGATGAAAATTTGAATGAGAAAGATAAAGAGTGGGTTAGTGGTTTTTTACAAAATGAGGTGATGAATGGCGATTCTAAAGATTAGGGTAATTTAATGGATGTAGTTGTTACTAGGGAATATAGTATGTAAAAAGCGACAGGGTCTATTGTATGTCGCTTTATTTTTTTAGGTTTTTAGATGGGTGTATGATTTTTTTAGAAGGGACAGTCATCGTCTTCATTATAATATTGCGCCAATGAAAAACTGCGATTGGATTGCTGTTGGATAAATTGGTGACAGTCATCGCATATCCAATTGAATTTTTGGTTCTGATAGTTATAGGTCGGTTCGTAGATTTGTCGCATGATGTTGCATTGATTGCAACATGTTTGTGTATCATAGATTTTGAAGTGGCTGACCATTATCCTTAGTAACGGTGCACTGATGTTGTAATACTGACAGATATGTGTGATGTGATCTAAATGATTGCCGTGAGTTTCTAGTGGGGTTTCAAAGTAGTCACGTACAATGATGGTTTGTTGTTCACTGATGTGATTTTTTGCTAGGTATTTGTAGTCCATATGATGGTCCTTTTTTTAGGTTAGGCTTGTGATTTTGGCGGTTGTTAAGGGGACTTGTTCTATGCTATTTCTGGCATAAGTTTTAGAAATTTATGTTCAAGCTGTTGGTATTTTTCTTGGTCGTCGTTTACGTCTATGTCGTCTAATATTTCTGAAATCCATGTTTGAATGGCTTGGGTGTTATCACAGCGTTTGATGAGTCCTAGAAATAGGTAAAGGTTGTCACCTGGTTGTATGCGCTGTTCTTTGATTAGTTGGCTTGTAAGCTTATTAATTTGCTGTTGGCGGTTTTCTCTTTGATCGAGTTGGTTATAGATTTGTTGGATGACGGGGTTTGGGTGCATTTTTGTGCTCCTTGAATTTTTTGTTGTTCGATTGGAAAATTATCTCAAGTATGGGATAATAGCTGAAATTGGGAATTTATATCTAAAAATAAAATTTATTCCCTAATTTAGGAACTATGTTAATATTATTTTATTCCTAAATCAAGTATTTATTTTCATTTTTAGGGATTTTATTGTGATAAAGATAAATTTGCCTGTTTTATTGGCACAACGTGGTCTTAAAGTTGCCGATATTGACAGAGATTTGGATATAAGTCGTTCGACCCTTTATCGTTTGTATAACAATGATGTGATAAAAATTGATATCGATGCCATTGATAAATTATGTAAGTATTTAGATTGCGCACCAGGTGATATTATTTTGTATGTAGATGATGACGAATCCCAGCACAATAAAAAAGAGCAACCTTATTAATTAGGTTGCTCTGTTCCCTACTACATAGCTGTATTTTAATATGATACGTCATTCAATAATCCCAATGATGACTTCCCATCATCCCCTGCCATACCGTTACACAGGCTAGCGCATCGGGTCTAGCGCGGTGCGCATTGCTATGTTCTACCCCAAAGTGGGTCATAGCCTTGCTTAGGCTAAAATAACGATTGGCTTTAAAATACGGTGAGTATTGCCCGATAAAATCAGCAAACTGCTTACACAGGCATTTTACTTCAACTTGCTGCAAGCGAAGCTTATGACCTGATTGCCGCATCATACGAATATCAAAGCTGGCATTGTAAGCATACAGGGTTCTTCCTTTGAGCAACTGTACAATCGCGGGTTGAATATCAATAAAGGTAGGTTTACCTATCAGCTCATGAGGATAAATACCATGCACCTTAAATGCGCCTAGGCTAGACGGTCTATCTGTGTAGATCAGCGTATCGATAATCACATGTCGATCACTATCACAAAACGCAATTTCGATGATTTGATCATTCCTGCCGCCACCGGTGGTTTCAGTATCAAAGAATAAGGGTTTGCTGGTATCGTACTGTTGGTTGTACTGGACAACTTGGTTAAAGATGGCATCGATTTGAGATTGCGTATCTGCTGTCATTGGGGTTGAAGTCATTAAATTAATCAATCATGGATGTAAGTCAGTCATATAATCGCTACCCTAGCCATTAAACACATCCATTTGCGCCGTTTTAAGCGGTTTTTTCGGCTTTGGCAGATGTTCCGCTACATACCCAGCACCCATCGGTTTAAGTAGCTCAAACGCGTCCTCATGATGCATATTGAGCCAATCCTGGCGATGTTCAGGTTCAATCACCACAATCGAGCGTTTTTCATCTTCAGGCTTGTGAAATTGTAACATGAAAGGATGATTATCGGCATTGGTGGTCAGCATGGTCATGGAGCGAACGATTTGCTCCCCTATCTTAACAATTTCATATAAAGCGGCTACGGTAAACGGCTCATAGATGGTTTGTACCGGAATTAACGCAAACTGATTGTTGTACCAAGCATGTTTAAAACTCGGTTTTTCCATCACCGTTTCTACGGGCATCATAAGTGTGCTTGGCAATATCGATATCTTAGGCCCATTTAGGCACCATTCCAAACATGGCTGAGTGCCACTCGGCAGGATCACCCCTCGTATTTGATAAGAGGTTAGCAAATAGCAAGGGGGCTTTATAGCCTGAGTAAATATCCTGTTTGACGGCAGAGCTGAGCTGTTGATTGGTAAATAACGGCGCTTGCGTAGCGCTAATGGGTTGAAAGTTGGCACACATCAGGGTTTCTCTTTTAACATGGATTTATTAACAGCCGTTAGCAAACTCGCACTAATGCACTTTGAGTAGATCTGATAGCTTGGTGGTATAGCTGGGGCTTAAAAACTCTCGATTCATCTGCCAATCTTGCTGCTTGGCTATTCCACTTACAGGAATTTCAACG
>LR733349.1:0-1911 GCA_902506225.1 Enhydrobacter sp. 8BJ
GCACAGGTTTATTTAAACAATAGTTCGGATAATCCTGTGCTTTATCAACCCAATTCTATCGTAATTTTATGATAATTTGGTCTAGAAATTGGGGAGTACCTTAAACGTTTGAATAATTTTTTCATTTTTTTAAGCGTAGTCAATTCAGGCATTACTTCGTCTACTTTTTCATATTCTTTGATTAATGTCTCAATCTTAGAGTTAAGCGTTTCATAAGTTTGATAGTCTGGTTTAAAGCCTGTATTTAATAACCATTCCAGTCGATTAATTTTTTTGTTATCAAGCCATAACTCTATACGTTTTATAGCGTATTCCATGTCAATATTACTGGTGTTTTTCCAGTAATTTGACACAAACTCAAACCCTTCATCTGACAAATTATCCCGAGCATAACTGAAATATGTATTCATATATTGAGCTAATTTACTATGTCTATCCATGACATAGTCTGGGTTATTCATAACACTTTGCCAAACAAAAAATTGGTTTTTATCCTCGGTTTCAAGAATGACCCCTGCTGTCAAATACGGAGTAAAACACTTGGTAGATTTGATCAGGCAGCCTGACGGTAAAAGTCTCGGAGTACTTGAGCAGGTGATTTAAATCCTAACCCTTTTTGTATTCGTTGACGGTTGTAAAAAATCTCAATATACCGAGTTACATCTTTAATGGCGTCCTCTCGAGTTTCGTAGGCTTTGTGATAAACCAGTTCATTCTTTCTTGCGAAGCAGTGCTTCTCACCCAAGAAGCTCTCAATCGGAGCATTATCATAACATGAACGAGGAATAGCAAAGCACTGCTTTGCCCGAGTGCAAGGCGAAGGCTATGCCTGAGTACCCTTTCGGCTCATAGAACCACGAAAACCGTGTTTGTCGATGATTTGGCGGTATTGATGACTGCAATACTGGCTACCTCTATCAGAATGTATAATCAAGCCATTAGCAGGGCGTTTATACTTGATGGCATTATTCAGTGCTTGACACACCAAATCCGATGTCATTCGTTTGTTTAGGGCATGACCCACGATTTCTTTGCTATACAGGTCTTTGACCGCTGCCAAGTACACCCAGCCTTCATCTGTCCAAATATAGGTAATATCACTGACCTGAGGAGCACTGCTCCGCAAGAATCTTTTCGATGTTAGGTGCTGTCACATCAAATTGCTGTTCTAACAAGTTTGGATACACAGGCTTATTATGATTTGAGTCAGTAGTCGTTTTAAATCGCCTGTGGCGTTTGCAGTAAATACCATGTTCTTGTTTAATTTGTCGCACCATATACAGGCTGATGTCGTGCCCTTGACTGGTTAAATGCTGATGCAAGCGTTCATGTTCATGCCCATAGCTTTGCTGTGTATCCATGTGAGCGGATTTGACTAGTATCTCACAGCGGTTGTGGTGCTGTTTTCGCTTGCTGATGCCTCGATTTAGCCAGTCGTAGTAGCCTGATATAGCAACGCCAAAGATTTTCGCCATTCGATTGATACTAAAACCTTGACGATTTTGTTGCATAAAGGCGTACTTGACTACTGACTCTTTGCAAAGTACGCCGTTGCCTTTTTTAATATTTCCCGCTCTTCCTGGGCAATTTTGAGCTGTTTTTTAAGTTCTTTGATTTCGTCCAACGCTGCCATTAACTCGGGATTATAGCTATCCGTACCTTTTAGTTGCCCATCGTTGGCTAATCGATACCAGTTCGCAAACGTGTTCATGGGTATGCGCAACTCTTTGGCTGTTTGACTGACGTTGCCAGCGTTTTCTTTGATTTTACCGACAGCTTCAGCTTTGAAACTTTCGCTATATTCTGTTATTTTTTTGCTCATAGTAAACTCCTGTTTAGATGGTTAGTTTACCAAATATTCCCCTCCGTTTTTTTCAGCATACATCAACACCAATGTTGATTCTTATATAC
>LR733374.1:0-1337 GCA_902506225.1 Enhydrobacter sp. 8BJ
TCTCAAGTCGGTTTTTTAATGGTGATTATTTTAAATCTGAAAATTTATTTTGCAAAGGATTAGTATTCATACTTGCCTTTTTCTCGTTATTATTCATTTTAAAAATCAAAATATTCTCAGCCAACACATCCTCCGCAAAAAAGAAAGCAGGCGGTACATCCAGTATCTCAGCAATACGAGCCAATGTCTGTAAATCAGGCAAGTGTATGCCTTTTTCATAACGATTAATGCGGGTACTAGCGACAAACTCATCCAATCCTATCGCAATGCCTAATTGTTCCTGAGTGAGTTTTTTAGCTTTTCTGGCTTGTTTAAACCGTGTTGTAAAAATCGCCTGTAAATCCATAGCTTATTCCCAGATTAAAGCTACGAATTTCGTATATTTTCTTTGATTTTTTACTACGTATATCGTAGTATTTTACAAACACTCGTTTTCTTTTATTGAGGAGTTAGGATGACCGTTCAAATCATCCCAGTTAATGATGATAAAGCGCCCGTATTTGACCATAAGGGTATCTTTAAAAAAATAGCCTTACGCAGTGTATTAATCCCTATTCCGTTAGCCCTATTGATATGGCTAATCTCAGGACGCCGAGAATTCTTTTCTTGGTATTTTTTATTTATGTTTCTAGTATTTGTGAGTAATACTTGGCTGGTTAAAACCAAAATGATTTTGTCTAAAGGTCGCAATATGGTGCAACCCATCCATGACTACTATAAACAGCAGATAGTTGCGCAAGGTTTTCATGTGGATTATGAATCACCTGGTATTTTAATTGACGATACTGCCAAGAAAATTGCTTTTACCATCGATCCTGAACGTAAACCACAATACATGATTTGTGATTATGGCGATATTCAAGGCTGGAAGCTGTACCAAAAGGATGTGATTCAACGACGAGATTATCATATTAACTTTGATACAGGTCGTGTCACGGGCGGTAATTATGTGGAGATGACGGCAAATGCGGTGACGGTATTTATTAATTATGCCCCACAACCTCGTCATGGCTTTTGGGTAAGCCATGAACATGAGGCTGAAATGTGGTCAGCACGGTTGAATTCGCTATTAAATGGTCAATAAGCATTTTACTAAACTGTTCTTATAGGGGTCAGCAAAGAATTCGGACCATATAGCACGCTAAGGAATTTCATCGATTAATAGATGTATTAAAATCAATGATTTATATTTTTGTATTTTGCCTGTCTAATAGAGTTTGCTAACATGCAATTCAACTTAAAGGCTTTCAATAAAGTCATTTAATAATAGATACATAGAACTAGACAAATGTACTTACAGCCCAATATGATCCGAATTCTGTGCTGACCCCTAGAAG
>LR733350.1:0-3043 GCA_902506225.1 Enhydrobacter sp. 8BJ
CTTTTCAAAATCAAAGGGTGACACATTTTAGTTAACAATCCCTTGAAATGACACAGCGTTTCAAATATTATCCTATCAAACTACCTCCCAAACCCTCTGAATTTAGGTTGATTCGTTTTTTCTTTTTTCTGTTTTTCCCACGTATTAATAGTTAATTTAAGCTTTGCATAACCCGATAAATCATAAGGATGCGCATCGATATAATCTCGAGTTTCTTGCGTAGTTGCCTGTTTTCCTTTTGAGCCATCTGGATTTTGGTGATATAACACTCCTTCACTGGCATAGCCATATGCTTGTTGTTTAATCGCATTAAATAACTTTCTGAATAAGTCAACTACGGCTTTAACAACGGCTGAAACTGTAACAACGAGTCTGCCAAAGCTTGCTGCTGCTGTTTTAAACTCGCGAGCGTTTTCGTCATATCCGTTTTTAATGTTTCGAGCTCGCTGATTAAGCTTTCTAAGCTTTGCTGTTCGCTGTTGCTCTCGGAAGTACTGGTCTTTAACGTCTGAATCGAATTCTTTAAATCTGTCAGTGAACTTTCGAACTTGCTTTCGTCGACGGGTTGTATAGAATCCAAGTGGCTCAAGGTTGATTGGATCTTGTCTTGCAAGAGCTGAAATTCTTCTTGTCCTTTTTTCAGTGTTGCTATCTCGGCGGTCTGTAGCTTTTTTAATTCGTCCAAGTAGTCTGTGATTTGCTGATTGTGCTGCTGGGTCTTTTGCTCGATCTGCCGGTCGATGTGCTCCGATAGCTTGGTCAATAGCAGCTCCGATAGTCTTGTCGTTTTCTTGGTTATCGTGATATCGCTGTGTTGTTGAAGCTCGTCCTTGATTTGCACCAGTTTGTTGTCGATTTTCTGATGCAAATCGTTCGACAATGTCGTTAAAAGCTTGATGATGAGTTCGGTAGGGGTAGGCTGTGTCATGTTGTTCTACTTTTTGTTGGGTCGGGTTATTGATTGCTGGTTTATTGGTGGCGACGTCACGAGCAAAGTTTTCTCGTTGCTCTGATTCTTTCCCCAAAATGCTGTCTGCTGATTCTTCGGGGTAATCAGTATTCCCCCTTCTTTGCCGTCGTTCTGATAGATATCGATCATCGACAGCGCTTGGCTTTGTATCGGTGTTTGACTGATATACTGCTGCAGTGTATCGAAGCGTCGTTGGGCGGTAGATACTTGCGATACCAGGTAATAATTGTAAGCGAATAAACCGATAGCGAATAAAATCGCTATTGCTATAAACATTACAGCTATGCGCCCCGTTTGTTGGATTTGTTTGAGTTGATATTGATGTTCGTTTACTGCTTGTTTTGTATCCGTGATTATCTGCTGACTGAGTATCTTCATCTGCTCGGGAATGGTTTGCAGAGCGGTTTTGCTCTGATTGATCACGTTGTCGCTCTCGTGGCTCACCGTTTGACCAAGTGCTTGCAGATCGCTTATCACTGTCTTTTCGGCCTTCTCGATCTGACCCGATATCGTTTGTGTTAGCTGGGAGACGCTTTGACTCAGCACGTTCAATTGCTGAATCAATAAGTTGATCTGGCTCTGGGCTTGTTTGATCTGTTCGCCGCTTAAATTCTGTGAGTTCTGAACGAAGTCTTTTGTCAAGATGTCTATCTGAGCCACGATGTTTTGCAAAGCGTTGCGCCAATCGATGCTGGCGTTTTTCACGCTCTCGTTGATTGCTTGCTTGAAGCTCGCTTCGATTTGCTGGCTTTTTTGTTTGCTCTCTGCCAAGAGTTTCAAGGTCTTGGCGTTTGAAGTCTCGCTCATAAATCATGCCTTTTAATTTGATATTTCTGCCGCCATCGGGATGTTTAATGCTGATAGATTTACCATCTTTTGCGATTCGAGTAATCTCAAACATACTCCCGATAAGCTCAATCACATCGGCTTGTGTCTGTATGCTTTCATCGCCTGCAATTGCTTCGATTAAATGCAACGCAATTTGCTCTTCCATAAAAACCTTCTTTTCTTTTTGTCCCGCCAAATTTGCTTGAGCATCAATTTCTTGTTGCTTTTGTTGATTATACTCATACCCTTTTAATCGATAAGCCCGTTTCCGTTTTGGATCGTTGGGGTCTTCCAACCCATAATCGATATTGATTAAATCTTTCCATGAATCGACAAGATCAAAATCTTTGCCAATGTAGTACACAGGCAATGCTTTACCCGTCGGCAGATGAATATCGGCAAACAAAAAATGTAATTCCTGTCGGTCCTTATCCTTGTGTTCCACCCAATATCCCGAATACTCACCTTTCATTAAACCGGGAAAAAGATTTCGTTCAAACGATTCAATTATTTCGACTTTTTGCGCATCCGTTATCGATTCTTCAGGCGCAAATGATAAAACACCGGACGTATAAATTTTTGAATTTTTAATGCCGTTAATGACTTCGGTCGTATCAATGTCATTACCATAGATTAGTCGGGCGCCAACGCGAGGTTTAGTTTTATCATTCTTATCAAAGAGCAAATAATTGCGCACTGCACCGCCGCCGCCTGTACGTGTTAGTTCGCCTTTTTTTACTTTGCCATGATCAAAAAATCGCACTAACATTAATAGTTCTCATCAAATTCTGATAGATTTGGCGAGTCAAATTGATCAGCTGTGACATGTGTACTTGTTATACTCAAATCATTTTCATCAACGTTTTTAAGTGAATACAGTTCACGCAACTGCTGTAACTCATCACCGATTTTTTGCAATGCAAATGCCAGCGCTAAGGTATTGAGTGTTTGCTTTGGATCTAACGACACCGTATGAGCATAACGCGTTAATTGATTGACATTATTACCCATACTCACCAATTGCCTTAACAAGGCAGCGTCAATTACAGGTAAATCATGAATACGCTTTGCAGGTTCAGGTAATCCCAATAAAGAAACACGCACAAATTTAGCAAGTGGTAAGCCAAAGCCCTCGGCTTTAGCTTTTAATAACTCAAACTCTTTATCATCTAATCGAAGATTTAAACGAGTTTTCCTTTTATCAGCATCATTAGATTTTTTATTATGAATTGAAATCATTAATCA
>LR733346.1:0-3556 GCA_902506225.1 Enhydrobacter sp. 8BJ
AACATAAACAATGCTCGTATAATCAAATAGATTACCTTGAAGCAAAAAATCTTTTAAGCCAGCAAAGCCAGAGTTACCAAATTCGCTTCGCTGCTTTGGTAATCTGGCGCTGGCAATTGGGGGCATAGCCCCCTCTTGACACCCCCGTCGTCTCCTATTCTGATTCCCCAGGGTCAATTAAGAAGCGGAGACGATTAAAAACCCTTTACTGCTTAATTGAACGTTATATGTTATCGATGAATGAAGAACAACAATCAATACCTAATGAGAAAATTAAACGTCAAAGTCGTTTAAATCTTAGACTCAGTGATAGCGAATTTGAAATGGTGCAAAGCAAAGCGCAAGGGTTTGGGTTGCCCTTAGCTAAGTTTGTGCGCGTGTGCCTATTAGATTTACCCAAACCTTTAAAACGCACGCATGATTTACCAATCGTTGATCCAAATTTATATCGCCAATTAGTGAGCATTGGCAACAATATTAATCAATTGACGCGTTATGCGCATACCGCTTCACTAGACCCTAAGAAAAATTTGGATGTGTTAGAACTAGCTTATGCCCTACAAAAAATTGCTAATGAACTAGAGATATTACGTTTAGAGCATAGCCTAACTAAAACGCAAATTATTGAAAATGAAGCGGTGGATATGAATGTGGCTGTTGATGAAACCAAGTAACTAAAATCAGTGACTAAGCTCAGTAACTAAACTCAGTAACTAGGCTCAATAATTTTATGGCAGAGGGAAAATGTTAGTTCGGTTTTTTAATCATGGTAAAGTCAAAAAAGGATTTGCAACAAGGTCGGGTGGCGGTGGCGATGTTCAATCATATTTATTATTTGATAGAAATGATAAAACCAAACCCCGCGAAGGGGCTCGTTTAATCTACGGGGATGATGCAGTCACCACAGAAATTATTAATGGTATTAAAAACAGTAAGATTTACACGTCTGGGGTATTATCGTTCGCACCTGAAGAATCGATAACTGATACGCAAAAAATTGAAATCATAGAATCGTTTGAAGCCAATTTATTTCCTGGCATGACTCGAGGTGAGTACAGTGGCTATTGGGTCGAGCATGTTGATAAAGACCGCCAAGAATTGCATTTTGTATTTGCAGATATTCATCTACCAACGGGTAGATCGTTAACGGTTTATTACCATCATAAAGATTTAGATTTGGTGGATAGTTGGAAGGATTTGATCAATTTCGATTATGGCTTAGCCGACCCCAATGATGCTAACCGTCAGCGTGTTTATCGGCTTAAAGGCTATGAGTATGCGCATAAAAAAATGCATGAGAAACAGATATTCGCTGAACAAAATAGTGCTTCGTTAGTTGGTACAAATAACGTTGGCACTAACAAAGTATTTATCGAAGAAGAAATTGCTCTGCATTTGGTTGAAACGATTTTGAGTGATAACAGTATTGAATCTCATGAAGATGTGGTACGCCTAATTGGTGAGATGTTTGAAATTACTCGTATTGACAAAAAAGGCAAATCGATTTCGATTAAAAATCCAAACGGTGGCAGAAATATAAAATTAAAAGGGATGCTATATGAGCGAGAGTTCACAAGACAAAGTCTCGAAAATTTTAGAACAACAAAAACAAAAGAACCTGCAACTCGAGCAAAACTTGCAGAACTTAATGAACAAGAGGTTGGACGACGCCTTCGTCGACTTCAACAGCGCTTTAAACAATATTATGAGTCGCATCGAGAGCTCGGGCAACAAGTTGATCAACAACTTACTGAGCCAGGCTACACCTCTGATCGACGACCAAGTGACAACAGCCAACCAGAACCTAGTGCAGTCAGTCAATCAGTTGGAGCAAACTCAGCAGATGCTGAGCAAAACAACCGATCAAATCCAGCTAACCAATCAGAAATTAGGAATATTACAGTTTCAGATTTTAGAGAGTCAGCACCAAAGCCAAAAGCTTTTCAGGGAATACGCCAACAACTTGGTAGAACAAGCCAAGACCCACATGAAGCAGAGCGAGACGGTGTATCAGGGCTTTTACCAAGCCCAAGCGCAAAAACAAGCGAACCTGAGAGTCAAGGCAATGATGATTGGGATGATTACCTTCGTTCTAGCCTTGATTCCAACGCTAGTAATGCTGGGGATGACCTATTACTCAAGCCACTTGATGAGCCAACAGCAACAGCAATTGGCTCAGGTGGAACAATCGATAGAACAACAACAGCAGCAGTTGGCGCTGATTTCAGCGAAAATTCAGCAGACACCGGCCGAGGCTCGAGCATTAACGATGGTGACCGTGTTACCCAACGACCAAGATCCCAAGCAAATGCTGATTATTCCCAAAAATCAACAGCAAGTGAAATTTGGTTTGAATCCCAAAAGGCAATTGGTGTTACAGATAGCGCCAGACGCACCAAATTAAAACCGGCAGCAAAGCAGCAAGGAATAACCCATGACCCTACCTATCAGTCCAAGCGAGCTCATCACACAAAGCTTACAAAAATTGTCGAACGATTTGCACAGCCAAATGACCGAGCAAATCAACCAGGCAGTCCAGAATCTACAAACACAGATGAGCGAAACACTTTCTCAATTGATACCAGACTTGCTCGATCAGCTTATACCGATTATCGAAGAAGAAATCCAAGACCGTCTGCAGCCGCAGCTAGCGAAGATGGAGACCTACTTACAAGAATTAAAGACCACCAATCAACAGCAGCTAAAAATGCTAAAATTAGGCAGGGAAGAATATCAGCTCTTACAAGACAAAATGCAACAAGCCTTGAACCAATTAGACAGTATACAGCCAATCGACGACAACGAGTTCAAACAGTTACTAAAGGACTTGGAAAATTCAATCATTACCTTACAGCGCAGCAACACCATGCAGAACAAAGATCTGAAGTCCTTAATCACGCTAATCAAGGACTTAGCGCCTTTAAAGACGGATATGAAGAACTCACTAGCGCATTTCACTCAGCAGCAGAAAGTTTTAGACAATTCACTCAAGCAGTTTCAACCCTTGCTGATGCGATAGGTGATTTATTTAAACGTCGCTTTGATGAGTTAAAGCGAAAAGCAATGACTTATGCCAAAGCAGGGCGGCTGTATGAAACCGCTGAAGATGGGTCAAAAGGCGCACAAGCCACGACCGAACAAGTTCAGCAATTTGTTGATAGCCATCCGCCTAATATGACTGGATTCACACAGTTAGCTGATAATGTTAAAAAGTGGGAAGCGCAGGCGCTTAACAATGAACCTTCCGGACCAAGCTTTGGACCATAAAGGGTTCTAGTTATCAAAATAGTATTTGTTAGCGTGTAATAAACAAGGATGTTAACAGTTTAATAGCAGTCGACAGCCAAAAAAACGATATGTTTCACTGAGAGGATTGCTTGGCGGTGGCCGATTGATAGCGTTGTGAGTTAAACTTTCGCAGCGCCGCAATAGTTTCGCTCAGGCTGATTTCATCCTTAAAGTAGCGTTCCACAATCGCCTGCATTTCAGCGTGTGTTTCAAAGCCAGATAGCGCACTGCTATTGCAGGCAAACTGCCAGTTTCTACGGCGCCGCGC